>JAJRTW010000154.1 GCA_024278075.1 Bacteroidota bacterium
GCTTTGCTCACTTCCCCCTTTTTTAAGGGGGAATAGCCAATTAAATTCCCCCTTAAAAAAGGGGGATTAAGGGGGTTGTTATTCTCCTTAAAGCAGAAGCATGAATATCTTTTTCCTGACTACTTTTTGAGGGAACCCTAATCAGAATGGATATGAAATCATTAACAGAATGCCCGAAATCATCAGTTCAATTCTCCGTATCAGCTTTCGTATTTCTTTCCACAAGCATTTCGGCCAGGGCGCAGAGCAATGCCGCAAGCAAAAACAACTGCCATAGCTCAGTCCCTGCCTTTGCCCGGATAATATTCTCCGGCACACGCCCAATGTGGTCTACGAATTCAATCCCCGCCTGCTTGCCGAAAATATCCATAAGGCTCGATTCGAACTCATCCCGTGCTGCAAAAGTTAAATCGGATTCCGACGGCGGCGGGTTCACCGATATAATTGAAGTCAGTTTGCCGGCAGAATTACTGACAACGTAGATGCCGATTTTATCCAATTCATCAAACGAAAGAACCGCACCGCCGGGGAGGATGGCGGCTTGCTTATAAAATTCGTTCCCAAGCGGGTCGGTAATTGTAAAATTGCCGCCGGCGGAGAATTTCTTTGGCAAAGTGATTGTCAGAGCCTTGCCCGGTTCGGCCTCAATCCCCAGGTCATCACCTTCGGATAGATAAATAATACTTCTATATAATACGGCCGGGAACAGGCCGGTGAGCGGGAAAGTGCTCATTTCATTTGTGGGCGATACGGCAAAATAGATCAACCGCCCGTCGCCCGGCTTGTTTTCGCTCATAAAACCACCGCCCTGCATATCAATAATCCGGTTGCCTCCCGATACAGGCATGGCACTGTATATCTTCGGCGATTCGACAATAGCCCTGGGGTTGGTCGTGCCGGTGAACACGCCGTCGAATATGGGGTGAATCTTATCAACCGATGTAAATTCGCCCGGCTTGTTTCGGAGGAATGTAGCCGTGGTAATTTTGCCCAGGCCTAATTTTTCAAGTGCGGCTGAAAATATATTTTCATTTGTTAACGGATCGGCAAAGACAATCGCAGACCCGCCCGCGCGAACATAAGTTTCCAATCTCTGAAAATCGCTCGTGCCATACGGCCCGGAAGCAAAAAACACAATGTCGTAATTGTCAAGTTCAACACTTGGGAAATCGGAAGTATTAAAAGATTTATAGTCAACAAAACGGTCATTATTGGAATTCCCTTTAAGAGCAATTCCCAAAAAGGCAGTGTGGCTATTGCCACCGATAATCGCAACTTTCGGCCTGTCGGGGATAATAAACCCGAACCAGCGTTTATTGTCAATATCCAAAGCATCATTCTCCAGTTCGACCGCTGCTTTTATCGCACCCGGCTCTTTTGGTGCGGCTCCGATGGCAACTTCCGATGTCTTTCCCGCAGCTATATCTAATGAACGCTGCGACACCCTTTCACCGTTGAACAGCAGGCTTGCAACAAGGCCTTTTATATCCTTGTTCGAATTATTTCTTATCCGTGCTTCGGCTTCCACAATTTTATCTATCTGGAAAATACTCGATATAATCGACAGCGAATCAACCGAATAGTTTTGAATTTCCGCTTCGGATTCATAGCCGGGCTGGATAACAATAATGCCAGTATTATCAAGCGACAGCCTGAGCGAGTCTTCATAAATACTTGCGAATATGTTCTTCTGCCCGTCGGTGATTATGAAGAGGTCGCGGTTCAGATTTATCGATTCCTCCAGCAAAGAGGCGGCAAGTTTCAATCCGGACTCAAGGTTGGCCGATGAATTTGACACTTGCATTCTGCCGGCCTGTTCCAGCAGAAGCGAGAAGTTTCTTGAAAAAGAGAATTGCTGCCTGTTGGGGCTGCCGGCCATCGGGATTATTACCGCTTCGTCGCCATCCTCAAGCGATTCGATGATGGACAAAGCGGAGTTTTTTGCCTGGTTGAACCGGTTGCCGAATTCGTCGGATACGTCCATGCTGAACGAATTGTCGATGAGAATCACGGCGCTGGTTTTTGAGTAGGCCTGAAATACCGGCAGGCTGCTCTCTATTGTGGGCCGGGCAAAGGCAAGCACTGCGAATATAACCAAAAGTGTTCGCAGAATTAACAGTATGATCTGCTTTAGCTTTAACCTGCGGATTTTCGTTTTCTGAAGCTCTTTGATGAACCTAAGGGTGGAAAACTCAACGGTTTTTAATTTTCTTAAATTTAGCAGATGGAGCAGAACCGGTATGGATGCCGCTGCCAAACCAAATAATATTAACGGGTTTAAAAATGTCATTCTCAGTCCGGATTAACTTGTCTTGGGTTATGCCTGGTTTCGGTTAAAATATGATGACGATTCAAAAAGTATATATTGAATTTATCACGAATTAAACGGGTTAATTCACTAATCGAACTTTATATCCAGCCTCTGCGGCATCTAATAGATTAATGCACTCTATGGCGATGCAGTTCCGCCCCGGCCGAAGATAGCGATTCGCCGGTGATTATTGCATTTATTATTTTAGTCTTTCATAATCGCATAAACAGTTGCGTGCGTTGGATTGCCGAAGTTGCTGGCGTTCAAAAGAAAATTATCGAAAGTATTTATTTTAACGCTCTGAATTTCTTAATTTTATAGATACTATTATTTAGCGATGGCAGTTTAGTTTATTGAATTGGGCGAGTAGTTTTTCATTTAATCTTTAATTGGTGAATTGACATGAAAGTAGTCCTCCTTGCCGGCGGATTCGGTACAAGGCTGACCGAAGAAACCGAAATGAAACCCAAGCCAATGATAAACATCGGCGGCAAGCCAATCCTGTGGCATATTATGAAAATCTACTCAAGCTATGGCTTCAACGAATTCGTTATCTGCCTCGGCTACAAGGGATATGCCATTAAAGAATACTTCGTGAATTATTTCTATCACCAAAGCGATATTACTGTCGATATGGCCGACGGAAGTGTGGCGGTGCATAAATCAGAAGCCGAGAACTGGAAAGTAACGCTCGTCGATACGGGACAGGACACCATGACAGGCGGGAGAATCCGGCGGGTAAGGAAATATCTGAACGAAGAAACCTTTATGCTGTCCTATGGCGACGGCGTTGGCAATATTAATATTAATGACCTGTTGGCCCGCCACCGGAAGCATGGCAAAGCTGCTACATTGACAGCGGTGCAGCCGCTTGGCAGGTTCGGCGCCATAGAGATTACGCCCGGAGACGATTCGATTCGCGAGTTCATAGAGAAGCCCGCCGGCGACGGAGCGTGGATCAATGGCGGTTTCTTTGTGCTCGAACCCAAAATTTTTCACTATATCGAAGGCGACGCAACCGTTTGGGAGAAAAGCCCGCTCGAAAAACTTGCCGGCGACAAAGAATTATTCGCATTTCAACATAGCGGGTTCTGGCAGCCTATGGATACACTGCGGGACAAACGCGAGCTCGAAAGGCTATGGCAGGAAGGCAGGGCTCCATGGAAGACATGGTGAAAAATGTACTCATCAGCGGGGCAGCCGGATTCGTCGGAGCCAGCGTTGTCAGGAAATTCATCGGCGAGGGCTGCAATGTTTTTGCTCTTGCCAGCGGCTTGCTCGGCGAGCCGTTATGGCGAATACATAATCTTGAGAATCTTACGATAATTGAGTTGGATGAAATAATAGCCGGTAATGAAATTGAAGGCCTGCCGCGATTTGATGCCTGCGTCCACCTTGCCGCCTATGGCGTGGACTACCGTCGGCAGGATTCTTGCGATCTGATTGATGTAAATATTAAGCTTACTCTGAAATTAATTGAATTTTGCGCCCTGAATGGCACAAAGAGATTTATTAACACCGGTTCGTGTGCCGAATACGCCGGCAACGGCACATGCAAGCTTCGGGAATGCGACACCATAGGCCCGGAGAATCTATACGGGGCATCCAAAGCATCAAGCACTATGATGGGCAATCTACTCGCTGCCAAGCTCGGCCTGAACCTTGTAACGCTTCGGCCATTTGGCATTTACGGCGAGTTCGAAGGCCTCCACAGGTTGATTCCCCGGATAATGAAGGCCTGCATCAATAATGAACCGATGGATTTGACTCCGGGGGCGCAGATTAGGGATTATCTTTACGTCCGGGATTTGGCAGATGCCTTTTTCAAAGCAGCATCCAATAACCGCTATCCTTATGAAATATATAATGTTTGCAGTTCCGAGCCTGTTTCGGTAAAGCAAGTGGTCAATAGATTTTGCAGTATATCGGGATGTGATACAGGATTGTTCAATTTCGGAAAATTCGACTATCGTCCGAACTACATTATGTATATAGTGGGCGATAATTCGAAGATACGGAAGCATTTAAACTGGCAGCCGGCAACATCACTGGAAGCCGGGCTTGCAAATACTTTGGATTGGTACCAAACCCATATCGGAGAAATTATATAAATGGCCAATGACAAATTATTTAACGGATATTTCAAAGGCAAGAAGGTGCTGGTAACCGGCCACACAGGCTTTAAAGGGTCA
Organism: Bacteroidota bacterium; assembly: GCA_024278075.1. Classification (GTDB taxonomy): domain Bacteria; phylum Bacteroidota; class Ignavibacteria; order Kapaibacteriales; family UBA2268; genus JAJRTW01. The sequence goes on from JAJRTW010000154.1 coordinate 4,504, forward strand.
TGGCTCTCAATATGGCTTTTGCAGCTTGGCGCCGAAGTAATCGGATACGCCCTCGGCCCGAATACTCCGAAGGATAATTTCGTTTTGTCCGGCCTATCGCAGAAAATCACAGATATTCGTGCAGATGTTAGGGATTATGGAACACTCGAGAAGGTTCTTATGAAGCACAAGCCCGACATCATCTTCCATCTTGCGGCGCAGGCCCTGGTTCGCACCTCTTATAAATTGCCGGCGGAGACATTCGACACCAATATTATGGGCAGCGTGAATATTCTGGAGGCATTCAGGAATTCGCCGGATGCCAAATCACTGGTTATCATTACATCGGATAAATGCTATGAGAACCAGGAATGGGTGTGGGGCTATCGGGAAAGCGACCGTATCGGCGGGCGCGATCCGTATTCCGCCAGCAAGGGGGCTGCCGAAATTGTGAGTTCTTCGTATATCCGCTCTTTCTTCAATCCGGAGAATTACAGCAAGCATGGCAAGGCAGTCGCCACGGTAAGGGCGGGGAATGTCCTCGGCGGGGGGGATTGGGCCAGGGACAGGATTATGGCCGATTGCATAAACGCACTGGAAAGCCGAAAGCCTGTCAAGGTTCGCAACCCAAAATATATGCGTCCGTGGCAGCACGTGCTGGAGCCTTTAAGCGGGTATATGCTTGCCGCTGCAAGGCTGCATGATAATCCGCAAAGATTCTCCGGCGCATGGAATTTCGGGCCTCACCATAGTTCTATTGTTGAAGTTGGCCGTATAGCCGATCTTGTGATTGAGTATTACGGCAAAGGATCGTGGGAAGATGTATCAAATTCCGATAATCCGCATGAAGCCAACCTGCTGAGCCTTGACATCAGTAAGGCCATGCAGGAGTTAAAGTGGCAGCCCGCTTTAGATATTCGGGATACTATTAAATTCACTGTCGATTGGTACAGGCAATACCGCAATGTTGATGTTTACTCTTTTTGCAAGAACCAGATAGAGGAATTTACCGGCAAGGCGAGATGGGGGAATCAGTGAAATTCTTCCTTTGAATGAGGATTAATAGTGACGGCTTTTATTAATTGCCATTTATGATAAATTCGCATCTGGATGGAAAGCCTGCCACCACAAAAACGAAAACTCTCTAAATTTCCCCTTGTTGAGTTTGCGAAATCCCGACTATCGGGAAAAATGGAGGTATTTTTTATCAGTTTCAAATAGAATGAAAACAATATAGAAAATAATTTTCAATTGTAATGAACAAAAGCGAATATAAGAACCAAATGCTATTCATCGTTGGCAGGGGCCGCTCCGGCACTACTCTGCTGCAATCCATCCTGAACTCCAGCGATAAGATTGCCGTTGCCGAAGAAGCACAATTCATTATGCTCCTCTGCAATAAATATTTGAATACTAAATGGGATATCGAAAGGGTAATTTCATTTTACGAAGACCTGTGGCTGGAAAGCAGGCTGAAGAACTGGAATCTGGAAAAAACAATCCTAAGGGAAGAGTTGATTTCATTCAGCAATAATCCGACATTTGCAGGCCTATGCTCTGTGGTTTATGCCCATAATGCCAGAAAGCAAGGCAAAATTGACGTGGCCGTCCTCGGCGACAAGAACCCGCACTATGCCCTATATATTGCTAAACTTATAGAGATTTTCCCCAATGCCAGGTTCATCCATATTATTCGTGACTACAGAGACACGATTGTGTCGTACCAAAATGTGGATTTCGACCCGAACAGCACCGCAGCACTGGCTTACCGCTGGAACCGATATAACAAGGAAGTGCTTCATTTCAAGGCGATGCACCCCGAGAAATTTATCACACTGAAATTCGAGAACCTGCTGGCGGAACCCGAGAATAATCTTAAACAAATATGCGAGTTTCTAACCGTCGATTATGCCCCCTCGATGATGAATTTCCACGAGAAGAAAGGCGGAGATTACTGGAATAAGGAGTGGCAGCCAAATATTGCCCGCCCGATTGACAAAGGCCATGTATATACGTGGAAAAAGAAAATGGCAGATAGCGACGTAAGGATTGCCGACAGCATTTGCGCGAAAATGGCCGCTAAGTTAGGATATGAACCAAAATATGAGGAGCATCCGTTTGGCTTGAGGGTAAAAACTATCCCCGGGGTTTTCTATGGCTGGCTGCTGACAATGCTCGAAAGAATTATTTATTCTATCCCATCTGGCATAACCGCTTCAATCATCAGGATTTATCGGAAATTGACGAAATCATTGGATTAATAAATTTATCCCGAGAAAACAATCGAAATTACTGCGCCGGATTCAAATCTGGAAAAGGAAGTTTGATGTTCTTCAGCTCTTCCTCGAGATCATGCAGGTCTTGCAGAATCGTTGCCTTAGTATCCTCAAATCTCAGCTTAATATTAGAGAAAAGGTCTTTGTAATACTCAATGCCAATGGCAATATTCTTATGGAAACTATCGATATATTCCTGCTGCTTCTCCGATACGGGTATTGAAAATTCCTCAATCCTTTCCTTAAGATATTCGATATACATCTTAAGTTCCTTGATGAACATATTCGGGCGTTTTATTTCATTTAGAATATTGATCTTGCCATAGATATGGTCGACCATTTCCTTAAGCGAAAATATATCGGAAAAATAAGCGATATTCGGGCTTGGGCATATAGTCACACCATTGCCGTTGCCTTTCATATCTAAGTTATTCACCAGCATGGCCGACGTAGCCAATCCAAGGCAGATGCAAGATTTGTCGATAATTCCATTAAACTCTTTCTCATGCTCGCCCGCGCTAAGATTTTTCGCATCCAGGCCGTCAATTCTAATCTTTTGATATTGCCTGGAAGCAGTGCAGATGCCTCTGTCGGTGAATTCCGTATTGAATATTAGGTATTTCTTCGGGCATGGGCTGCCGGGGTTGCCCTTCTCCACCTTTTCCATTTTCTCAATATCACGGCTGTTGCCTCTGATGCTGTTGAATTTAACGCCCAACGGCGAAATATTGCTCAGATAAAGGTCATCTTCTTTCGATTCGCCAAGCAGCTTCAATGTGGAATCATCAACATTTGTCACCTCGGGAACCATCAAAAACGGAGTGCCCCAGCCGACCGAATCCAGCTGGTACTGCTGCATCAGGAATTCATGCTCTTCGTTGGTGCCAACGCCGCCCTGGGCAGTAATCTTCACTTGCAGCGGAGCGTCGGGGTGAATACGGTTTTTACTCTTAAGCGATCGGACAAGTATATCATGCGTGGAGTCGATCAATTGACTGCGGTTGGATTTGAATTCTTCCAATATCGGCCCCATCAAATGGCCATCGGTGGCAAAAGCGTGGCCGCCGCAATTCAGGCCGGACTCTACCCTGTATTCCGATACCCAAAGGCCTTTCTTGGCAAGGAATTTGCCCTGGATAAGCGCCGATCTGTAATCGCTTACCTTTAGCAGGATTTTCTTCTTCACATACCCGCTTTCGTCGGGGAAGAAATCATCAAAATTTGCAAAATAGCTATATAGGCGGGTGTTTACACCGGCCGACAATATCACCGATGAACTTAGGTTGCTCATGGCAAAACCGCGCAATGCCGCATGAGCATCATTGAATTCGACCGGTAGTTTTTCATTATTCCTGTAATTATCCTTGTCTACCTTAGTCATAATATTGACATCAATGCTGCCGGGCGTCAGGTTGTTCCTAATCCAGTTCACTATTTCGGTTCTCAGCCCGTTGGCATTAGCCATCTGATTGAATTTCCGCTTCAGAACGGAAAAATCAGGTAGCATATCAATATAACTCTCAAAATCGCTGCCTTTTTCAAGGGCGGATTTTTTAAGAATATCGAACTTTTCCTTAACGATTTCATCAATAAGGTTCAGATAGGCTGTTATCCTTTTGGCCCTGTAGTCTTCAGTCTCGACGGGTATTGCCCGAAAAGGCCGGTTTAATTTCAGGCAATAGAATTCCCTCATCTTCTCCATAAGGAAATCATCGGATAGCGATATGGCCGAGGAGATTCCGAAATGGGCCACCTTCACCGGCGTATCAACTGTAAACCCGGTTCCCATAACCGGAATATGGAATGTATGTGCTTCTGTTTTATTCATTTTTTTCTTTATTATTATCTCAAGATACCAAAGATAATAAATAATTAGTAATAAACAGGGTTGTTAATTATAATTAATTGCTTTTTCGACTTATAAAGATGAATGAGTTAATCCAACATTTCCCTTACAATCGACTCGAATTTATACTTCAACAAGTCGCCAAGGGCTGAAATATCTCTTGCTCCGGCAGTAGCCATGTGGGGTTTGCCGCCTCCGCCTCCGCCAAGAATTCTGGCAGCCGAGCCAACAAGTTTGCCTGCGGGAAGTTTGTTTTTCAGATCATCGGTCACCACACAAACGAGCTGAACCTTTTCGCCGTTAACCGCTGCCAATAAACCAATGCCCTGCGATTTAAGTTTGTTTCTCAGGTTTTCAGCAATGCTTCGTAAGGTATCGGCATCCTCAGCCTCTACCTGCCCGGTCGCTATTGTGATGCTATCAAACCCTGTTTTATCAACCGGTGCTTTATCAATTATTTTCGCATGGCTCAAGATTTTGGTTAATGACGAAGCAGCTTCCTCAACCTTGTATGAAGCCAATTCTTTCTCTAATTTCCGAATCTTCTCATTCAAGTCGTTCGATTCATTATTTTGCTTATTGATTGCCGCCTGAAGGCCATAAATATACTTTTCGATTCCTTCTCCGGTTACGGCCTCGATTCGCCTAACCCCAGCCGCAATGGAGGATTCGCCCGTGATTTTGAATAATCCTATCCGGCTTGTATTGGCAACGTGTGTGCCGCCGCACAGCTCTATCGAAAAACTGTCATCCATCGCCACAGCCCGCACGGTATCACCGTATTTATCGCCGAAGAACATCCGGATATTGTCATTTTTCCTTGCATCCTCGAGGCTGAGAATAGTTGTCACCACTTCAACGGCTTCGAATATTTTTTCATTGACCATTGCCTCGATGCTTTCGATTTGTTGCGGGGATAGTGCCTCGAAATGATTGAAGTCGAACCTGAGGTAATCCGGCCCTACATAAGACCCTGCCTGCTGTATGTGGCCGCCCAGAACCTGCCGCAAGGCCTCGTGGAACAGGTGTGTTGCCGAGTGGCTGCGCATTATCGCCCGCCGCCGCTTTATATCCACTTTTAGCAAAGCCGCCGAGCCAACCAAAGGCTCTACGCTTCGATCGCATACATGAATAATGGCATCACCGGATTTTTTTACATCGGTGATAATATATGTCTCTCCGGCGAGTGTCAAAATGCCGGTGTCGGAGGCCTGGCCGCCGCTTTCGGCATAAAACGGTGTCTTGTCCGGAACCATTAGATTATCTTTTACGAACAGAACTTCCGCTTCCTCGGTGAAATTATCATAGCAGGTGAATTCGGAACTGCCGCCAAAATCAATCGTTTCCGCTTCCTGCGAGGTGACTTTACGGGCTTTCCTCGACCTTTCCTTTTGCTTATTCATTCTCTCTTCGAATCCGGCGGTATCAACGGCAAACCCTTTTTCGCGGGCAAGCAGTCCGGTAAGGTCCAGCGGGAATCCGAAAGTATCGTAGAGCAGGAACGCATCGGCTCCGGGAATAATAAGCTGTTCATTATCTTTTGTATTTGATTTGATATTAGAATTTGATTCGATCGACTCGGCCAATGCTTCGAATTTCTCAATTCCGCGGCCAAGAGTTTTCAGGAAGCTCTCTTCCTCGCCTTTAACCACTCGCTCGATGGTTGCTTTTTGCTTGATTAATTCGGGGAAAACATCCCCCATGATGTCGAGCAGCACAGGCAATAATTTATAGATAACGGGTTCATTAAAACCGAGGTTGCGTGCGAATCTTGACCCTCGCCGCAGTATTCTCCTTAACACATACCCCCTGCCTTCATTGCCGGGGACAGCCCCGTCGGCGATGGCAAATGCAAGGGTGCGCACATGGTCGGCTATCACACGCATGGCAATTCCGTCGGGATCATTCAAATCGCCCGAATATTTCTTTCCGCTCAATTCAACAATTTTATCTATAACCGGCATAAAGACATCGGTGTCATAGTTCGAATTTTTCCCCTGGATAACGGCGCAAATCCTTTCGAAGCCCATTCCGGTATCGACATGCTTTGCGGCGAGGTCTTCGAGGCTGCCGTCCGGTTTGCGGTTATATTGAATAAATACGAGGTTCCATATTTCAATTACATCCGGCGAATCGGCATTAACGAGGCTTGCCCCCGAGTTGTCGGGAGTGCGGTCGTAGTGAATTTCGCTGCACGGCCCGCACGGCCCGGTTTCGCCCATTTCCCAGAAATTGTCCTTTTCGCCGTGGCGTTGGATTCTGTCCTCCGGCAGGTAATTCTTCCATAAATCGTAGGATTCGTCATCGGTGCGGTAGACGGTTGCGAACAGGCGGTTTTTGTCCAGGCTCCATACCTCTGTCAGAAGCTGCCAGGCCCATGCGATTGCCTCGGCTTTGTAGTAATCGCCGAAGCTCCAGTTGCCCAGCATTTCGAAAAATGTATGGTGATAGGTGTCCACGCCCACTTCCTCGAGGTCGTTATGCTTGCCGCTAACACGGATGCACTTCTGAGTGTCGGCGGCGCGGGTGTAGTCCCTTTTGCCCGAGCCGAGGAATACATCCTTGAACTGGTTCATGCCGGCATTGATGAACAGCAGCGTCGGGTCGCCATGCGGTATCACCGGCGCACTCGGCACTATTCTATGCTGTTTGTCTTTGAAATAATCGAGAAATGACTGCCTTATTTCCTTTGAGGTCATTATGTATTCTGCCTGTTTGATTTTTTTTGAAATTATGAATATTTCATAAAATCAAAATTACGTAAATATCAGTAAATATAATATAGAATTTGGTGAAATCACTGTTATTAAGTATCTTTTAGCATAGATTTGAAATGAAGTATGGGTAGAATAAATAGCCACGTGCTTTAGCTCGTGGTAAAAGCTTAAAGACTTTCATTCTGCTTGCCCTGGCTTATCGGAGAAATTGTTTCAGAATCCATTAGCCAGTATTCATCCGGTATTTGGATGCTGAAATAAATTCCGCATGACATATTAATATGCCATTAAGAGCGTCAATAATTATCAATCGAAGAATTATGAAAATATATATCAAAAATATGGTCTGCGGACGGTGCAAGATGGTTATTCAAAGTCAGCTTGCAAGCATGGATTTAAAGCCGGTTTCGGTTGATCTCGGAGAGGTTGACCTCGGCGACATTGAGTTAACCGCAGATGAAATCGACGATTTTAGAAAAAAAATTGAGCCCCTGGGATTTGAATTAATCAGCGATAAGAAAAATATGCTGATAAATAAGATAAAAAGTTCGATTATCGACCTGATCCATGTAAAAGATGAATTCACTCATATCAATGTATCGGATTATCTGAAGTCTGCTGTTGATTATGATTATAACTACCTGAGCAATCTGTTCTCATCGGTCGAAGGTATTACAATTGAGCATTATATGATTAAGCAAAAAATCGAAAAAGTGAAGGAATATCTTGTCTACAACGAACTCACCCTTAGTGAAATATCCTATAAACTTGGCTATAGCAGCGTTGCCCACCTTAGCCGCCAGTTCAAGAAAGTTACCGGTATGACGCCGACTTACTTCAAAAACCTGAGAGATGCCAAACGGCGCAATACGTTGGACAATCTGTAAATCCTGCAATTCTTTAACGGAATTATATAACATCCCGCCCGCCTGCATTTGTTAGTTTTGCAGCAGGTTTAAACGTAAATTAATCAATTCAACTGGTAATTATTATGAAAACATCATATCCCGTAACGGGCATGTCGTGCGCCGCATGTGCAATAAATATAGAGAAGGCCCTGGAATCACAGGATGGGATTTCGGGTGCAAGCGTGAATTTTGCTAATCTAACGGCCACCGTCGAGTATGACCCCGATAAAATAAAGCAAGAGGAAATTCAAGCTGCCGTGCAGAGCGCCGACTATAATCTGGTGATCGAAGAGGATGCCGAGGATGCCAATGAGCAGGCGGAGAAAATAAGGCAGGATGAATTCATCAAACTCAAACTGCATACATTGGGTGCGGCCATTTCGTCCCTGCCGGTGGTGGTTATCGGAATGTTCTTTATGAATATGCCTTATGCCGATTGGATAATGCTATTGTTCACCGCACCGGTGGTTATGTACTTCGGGAAGCGATTCTTTATAAACGCCTGGATGCAGCTACAGCACCGGTCGGCGAACATGGATACGCTTGTGGCTGTCAGTACCGGCATTGCATTTGTGTTCAGCCTGTTCAATACTGTCTATCCCGAGTTCTGGACGAGCAAGGGGCTGGAGGCACACGTTTACTACGAAGCTGCTGCGGCTATAATTGCCTTTATTCTTTTGGGCAAATTATTGGAGGAAAAGGCAAAGTCGAACACCTCATCTGCCATTAAGAAGCTAATCGGCTTGCAGCCCAAAACCGTGGTCAAAATATCAGCGGACGGCGGCGAATCCGAAATCCCAATCAGAGACGTAAAGCAGGGAGATGTACTGCTGGTCAGGCCCGGCGACAAGATTCCGGTGGATGGCACTGTGGGCGATGGCTCGTCTTTCGTCGATGAAAGCATGATTTCGGGCGAACCGATTCCCGTGGAAAAAATGTCCGGCGAACAAGTCTTTTCGGGAACCATCAACCAAAAAGGGAGCTTCCGGATGACTGCCGAAAAAGTTGGCGCCGAAACTTTGCTGGCGCAGATTATCAAAATGGTACAGCAGGCCCAGGGCAGCAAGGCTCCGGTGCAGAAGCTGGTCGATAGGATCGCAGCCGTGTTCGTGCCGGTGGTGATTGGATTGTCGATGCTGACTTTTATTGCATGGATGGTTTTTGGTGGCGAGCAGGCCTTTACTCATGCGCTGCTGACATCGGTAACGGTATTGGTAATTGCCTGTCCGTGTGCCTTGGGGCTTGCCACACCGACAGCTATAATGGTTGGGGTGGGCAAAGGGGCTGAGAATAATATATTGATAAAAGATGCCGAGAGTATCGAAACACTGCATAAAATTAATGCAATAATCCTTGATAAAACCGGTACCATCACCGAGGGCCGGCCCGAAGTAACCGATATTATATGGTATGATTCCGGCGACTCGAATAACAATAAGGCAATATTATACAATATTGAAAAACAATCCGAGCATCCCCTTGCCGACGCTGTCACTAAAGAACTAAGTAAAGAGAATATGCTTTCATTCTCGATTGATAACAATTCGAATAATATACAATCAATCGATAGCTTCCAGAGTATCACCGGCAGAGGTGTGAAGGCTTATAATAATGGCAACGTATATTTCGTTGGCAACAGGCAACTAATTATTGAGAGCAATATTGAGATTCCGGCCGGCATTGACGACAGTGCGATTGATCTGCAAAAGCAGGCCAAGACGGTTGTTTATTTCGCTAACAGCTCGAAAGTATTGGCTATTATAGCCATTGCCGACAGGATTAAATCCAACTCGAAGCAGGCGATTAAAGAGATGAAGGCAAAGGGCATTGCGGTATATATGCTCACCGGCGATAACCGCCAGACCGCAAGCGCAGTAGCCGCTCAGGTGGGCATCGACAATTTCGAATCGGAGTTTATGCCCGCCGATAAGGCAAACTATATTGAAGATCTGCAGGGCAAAGGCATGATCGTGGCAATGGTTGGTGATGGGATAAATGACTCCCACGCTTTGGCTGCGGCCGATGTAAGTATCGCTATGGGCAAGGGCTCTGACATTGCGATAGATGTTGCCAAGCTGACACTAACCACTTCCGATTTGAATGCAATACCGAAAGCCATCAATTTATCAAAGCAAACAGTGCGCACAATTAAGCAGAATCTCTTTTGGGCGTTTATTTATAACCTTATCGGAATCCCGATAGCCGCCGGCATACTCTATCCGGCCACCGGTTTTCTGCTCAACCCCATGATAGCCGCCGCCGCTATGGCGTTTAGTTCCGTGTCGGTGGTGATGAACAGCCTGAGGGTCAAATGGAAAGCAATTTAACCAGTAAATGCAGGGACTTATTCTCTGATAATATGATAATTAAGGTGTAAAATATCCGGGAATTTTCCCAATGGTATTCCGAATCTATCCGATGGCATTCCGAATCTATCCGATGGCATTCCGAATCTATCCGATGGCATTCCGTATCTATCCGATGGTATTCCGAATCTATCCGATGGCATTCCGAATCTATTCGATGGTATTCCGTATTTATTCGATGGTATTCCGTATTTATCCGATGGTATTCCGTATTTATCCGATGGTATTCCGAATCTATCCAATGGCATTCCGTATCTATCCGATGGCATTCCGAATCTATCCAATGGCATTCCGAATCATCCCGATGGTATTCCGTATTTATCCGATGGCATTCCGAATCTATCCGATGGCATTATAAATTAATAAGAAGCTGTAATAAAGGCATTCTAAGAGGCAATGAATGTGTAAGCATATGCAACCAACAAGTATTTAGGTACTTCGGGGGGATTCAAACGTGCTTCGGGGGGATTCGGATGTGCTTCGGGGGGATTCAAACGTACTTCTGGGGGATTCGGATGTGCTTCGGGGGGATTCAAACGTGCTTCGGGGGGATTCGGATGTGCTTCGGGGGGATTCGGATGTGCTTCGGGGGGATTCGGATGTACTTCTGGGGGATTCGGATGTATATTTAATCAATGATATTATTATTTTCGATTACAATCAACAGCAAATATGAACTTCGGGGCATTTCGGATTCGCCCGAATCCACGATTATCATGTTTGGCTCATAATTGAGTAATATTAAACATTCATTACCGGTTATCAGCCTCATGTTTCGGAGCTTTTACCGATGATGTGGGATATATCGGCAGAGAAATATCAAGAAAAAGCCAAAGTCGTGATAAACCGTAAGGAAATGATATGTATTATGTTGATTATTAAGCGATAATTATTAAGCAATAATAATGAAACAAAATCGGTTGGTGTTCGTTAAAACGATATTGACAGGCAAGTAATAAATCAGGTATGGTATGAGAAAAGCATTCATTGGAGTGACAATAGCAATTGTTGGGATATTAATCGGCATTTACTTCCGGCCCCTTGTCTCCGGCGATAATGTATATCGTGAATTCAAGAAATTCGAGCGGGTATTTAACATATCGTTTAAGAATTACGTGGACGAAGTGGACGCTACCGAAATGATGGAAGCAGCCATCAAAGGCCTGCTTGGCTCGCTTGATGTCCACTCGGTTTATATCTCCGATGAGGAAATGAAACGTGTGAAAGAAGACATGCAAGGCAGTTTCGACGGCATAGGCATTGAATTTGACATTATTCGCGACACGGTTACGGTAGTAACCCCGATATCCGGCGGGCCGAGCGAATCGCTTGGCATTCTGGCCGGCGACAGAATCGTTAAGATTGACGGCGAAACGGCCGTTGGCATTCCGCGCAGAGATGTGCCGAAGAGATTGAAAGGGCCGAAGGGGACAACAGTGGAAGTCGATATTAAAAGAGACGGCGAGACGGAATTGATTCACTATATAATCATTCGCGATAAGATTCCGATCTTTAGCGTCGACGCATCATTTATTGTCGACAGCACCGATATAGGCTATATCAAAATCGGGCGATTCGCCGCCACTACTTATAATGAAATGGTGGAAGCAATTCGGAAGATGCAGCAGATTGGGATGAAGAAATTAGTCCTCGACCTTCGGGGCAATCCGGGCGGCTACTTGCAGCAGGCAGTTTATATTGCCGATGAATTCCTGCCGGGCGGCGAGATGATTGTCTATACGAAAGGCCGCAAACCGGAATTCAGCGAAGAGTATTATTCCACCACGGGCGGAGCAATGGAAAATATACCGCTGATTGTGCTTATCAATGCCGGCTCGGCTTCGGCCAGCGAAATCGTATCCGGTGCCATCCAGGACCTCGACCGCGGAATGATTGTCGGGACTACTTCGTTTGGCAAGGGCCTTGTTCAGCGGCCATTTAATCTCGGCGACGGCTCCACCTTCCGGCTGACTATATCGAAGTATTATACGCCTTCCGGCCGCTCGATCCAGCGTCCGTATAAGGACAAGGATAAATACCGCCACCTTGTCGGCAGGCTGAATCTCGACGAAGGGTCTTATCTTGAGAATCCTTTGGAGAAATACAAAGAGCATGTAAGGAAAATTGATGGCGAGGAGGAGATCAACCTGGATTCGCTTCCGATTTACCACACGAAATCCGGCAGAATTGTGCTTGGCGGCGGCGGCATCACTCCGGATTATATCGTTCTGGAAGATACGAGCAGGATGACAAAATTATTATCCAAACTCTTCCGCAAACGTGCTTTCTATGATTTTTCCACTTCATATCTTAAGGGCGACGGGAAAGATATAAGCACAAAATATAAAGATGATTTCGCCGGTTATTATAGGAATTTTGAAGTTGACAAGTCTATGCTGGAGGAGTTTAAGGCACTGGCCGAGAGCCTCGATATCGAATGGGACGATGAACAATTCGAGACTGATAAGAAGTATGTTAAGCTGTGGATTAAGTCTTTTATGGCAAAGAATATTTGGAACAGGAACCGGCAGATTCAGGTGACTTCTTCGGCTGACCGCCAGCTTACAAAAGCCCTGTCGCTATTCCCTGAAGTCGAGAAAATATCGAGCTTAAGATAATTAATTATAAGTATAAATCGAAGGCTCTAAAGCAGATTTTGGAGCCTTTTTTATTGTCAACACTAATTGAAATAAATCATGACAACCCGCAATGTATTGAAACTAATATTATTGTTTTGCTTCGTTTTGAGTTTGCCCGCCAATCCGGCCTATTCCAAAGGAAGCGTGTTCCTTGCCGGCGAATATCTCGAATACGACGTGTCGTTTATGGGAATTAGCCTTGGCACGATTAAAATGGAGTCGATAGCAGAAGAAAGCCTGGAGGGGAAAACTGTATATCATGTAAAATCATACATGGATTCGCACAGCGGCATACCATTTATAGACCTGCACGCAATCTTCGAAAGCTGGGTGGACCCGTCACTTACCCATTCACATAAATTTATCAGCACAACGAAATATGATGATAAAAAATGGGACTATAGGAAAATTATATTTGACTATTCGAACAATGAATTACGACACACCGTATGGTTTAATAAGATATTGAGCCGCAGGGACACAATTAAAACTGCCAGGAAATGGAACGACGGCTCGTCGCTTTTCTATTTTGCGCGAAGGTTTACACACTATGGCAAAACTGTGAAAGTCCCTACGATTATCAGCAATGATACCGTGAAGACCATCCTGAATTTTCGGAATATAACCGAATCGGTGGAGATAGATGCCGTCGACTATCCGGTCAGGACTCTGTACTTCGACGGAGTTGCGGAGTGGGAGGGGGTATATGGGCTGAAGGGCAGTTTCGAGGGCTGGTTCAGCGATGATGAAGCACGAATCCCAATCGTATCCAAGATGAACGTTTACGTGGGCAGCGTGGTAATAGAGCTGGTGAAATGGAAAAGGCAGGGCTGGAAGCCCCAGCGCACAGATGACAGATGATGTTTCCATTTTGAAATGATTTCTCTGTGATGAATATTGTTGAAAATAAAATTAGTAATGAATCCGGCGATAGAATCGAGAGCATTAGCGGCATAATCCTCGCTGGCGGGAAAAGTACACGTATGGGCTCCGATAAGGCAATGCTGAAGATTGGCGGCACTCCGGCGATTGAACGGATTTATGACACAGTGTCCGGCATTTTCCGGGATACAATGATAATCAGTGACCGTCCGGAGAATTACGCATACCTTACATCGAACATCCACCCGGATATTTACCATAGCATGGGGCCGCTCGGTGGCATTCATTCGGCCCTTGCCAATGCTAAGGAGAATCAAATCTTTGTCGTTTCCTGCGATATGCCGTTAATCCATGAAAGTGCTATAAGATATATTATCAGCAGGATTGATAATACGGATATTACTCTGCCGGTTGCTTTTGGCCGGTTGCAGCCTTTATGCGGGATTTATTCGAAGAACTGCCTGCCGGTTTTCGAGGGCATACTCTCCGGTGCGGGCAAGTCTGACTGCAGTAAAAGCAGGGAACTCAAGTTGATAAGGGCATTGGAGAGTTTTGATATTGGTTTAATTAATACTATTGATTTTGATAGATTGGACTTAAATCGTGATTGCTTCCTGAATATGAATAACAAGGAGGATTACGATGAAATATGCGGGATAGCCGGCTTATAAATGACTTTTGTCGTGGTGCCAGGACTTCCCGTCCTGACGATCAGGCCAGTTTCCGAGTCATTCCAAACCCTTCGGCCTGGCTCAGGATAAACTGCGTGAGGAATCCAGTGCTTTTGTCGTGGTGTCAGTATTGAGATGAATTCTTCGCTACGCCACAAGTGGCTCGCCATAAATGGCTTCGCTTTGAATTGACTTCATTTATTTTTAATTTTTCGCTAATTTCAGAAGCATATCTAATAAAGTACAATTTAGGTTAAAATGCAGTTATAATCGATGATTTAAACCTATTTATTGCTTTTTAACCGGACACTTGCGATATGATGTAATTTATTATTAATTTATTTGTTAAGTTATATCATGGGTACGTTGCAGAATTTGAAATAATTTTATCGAAATATATGAATACGATTCTGATTAAAATTAGAAGCCATTTGCTTCATTTTCCTTTATTATTGTTTCAATTATTATTTCCATTATTATTAACGTCTTATTTTATCGGGTGTGGTGATTATCGGAAAGACAAAATAACTGAAGAGATAATAACTGAAGAAAAGGATTATTCGCAAGTGCCAGAGGGGCTCCCTGCGTTGCCGGTGCCTGAATACAATCCGATTACTAAAGAATCAGTTGATTTGGGAAGGCGGCTTTTTGCCGAGAAAATAATGTCAGTGGATAGTTCTTTAGCTTGCATTTCGTGCCACGACCCGGGAAGGGCATTTTCAAGTTCGGGTATGAGAGTCGTTCTGGGATATAACAAAGAACCACTGAACAGGAATGTGCCTACGCTTATCAACAAAGCTTTCTTTCCGGAATATCTGTGGGGCGGAGGTGCATTTTCGATAGAAGGAATTGCCCATGACGTTCTTTCGCTGCCAAATGAATTTAATAACGATACGCTTGAGGTGGAAAGAAGGCTGAGCAGCCATCCGGACTATCCCGGGCTTTTTACAAAGGCATTTGGTGATGATGCCCGGCCCAGCGCCCATTTCATATCTTATGCTATATCGAGTTTTATTCGGACATTAATTTCCGGCGATTCCCGTTATGATAAATACATAAGAGGCGATTCGTCTGCATTGAACGATAGCGAAATCAGTGGGATGAAACTTTTTTTCAGCCATAAGGTTAATTGCTCTAAATGCCATAGCGGCCCGTTGTTCACTGATTTTGCTTATCACAACACAGGCACTACGACACACTATTTCGACAGGGGCAGGTTCTATGTTACCAACAATCCCTATGACAGGGGGAAATTCCGAACTCCGTCGCTCAGGAATTGTGGTATAACAGGCCCTTATATGCACGACGGCGAAAAAGCAACTTTGGAAATAGTATTGGATAATTACAATAGGGGCGGGCGGCTGTTTATTCATAAAGATACTCTGATGAAGCCGCTTGGACTGGACAAACAGGAGATTAAGGATATCGTCGCTTTTTTGCATTCGCTCACCGATGAGGAATTTATTGAGCGGAATGTGATGGATTTTATCAACATGGCGGGGCAGGAGGCGGAGACGCGAAGGCCATCATGGTATTCTTGCAGATAGGGGGTTAATCGGCGGGTTGGTTCTATTAGTAACCATTATATAAATTGTTTTTTAATCACTGCTTAGTGAGATAATGAAAGAAAAAATAGAGCAGGGCAGACGGAAGTTCCTTCGCAATGTGTTCACGGCTACTGTGCTAACGGCGTCTTGTCCTCATGCCGTACTTGGCCAAATCAGACCGGAGGTTAGTGGCGGCGGCGATGATGAAATATTAGGCAACTATCGTGTCAGCCTGAATGAATTCCCGGTGCTGAAAGATGAGTGGGGAAGCATCAGAATGGAAGTAAGGGGCATCCCGCCCGAATGGATGTATCCCAATATAATAATCACAAAGCTGCCTTTCGAGCAGTATAAGAAGCATTACTCCTGCGTTGAAGACCGTTGCCCTCATGAGGGCTATAATGTTTATGACTTAGATAATTACAGGGAATTCGAGTGCTCCGGGCACGGAACTATTTTCACTTGCGAGGGGACTTACCTTGAGGGCCCTGCAGCACAAGACCTTACGATTCGTGAAGTATTCTACGATGGTGGCGACCAATTGACGGTAGGAATTCCGAGTTATATAGCCACTTCGATTGATAATAATGAAGAGATAACCTATTTAGGCCAGAATATGCCTAATCCATGTGTTGATAAGACTACTATTGAATATTCCCTTGAAACGGGAATGTATGTGGCAATCGACTTGATTGGCCATAATGGCGTTAGCTTTATGACAATAATTAGCGAAAATCAGAGTGCCGGAATACACAGAACTACATTTGACGTCTCCGGTTTGCCCGTGGGAACTTATTTTTACAGGATGAAGGCTGGCAATCATTCGCCTATCACCCGCAAATTATTGAAAATTAATTAGGGTTCACTCAAAAAGTAGTCAGGAAAAAGATATTCATGCTTCTGCTTTAAGGAGAATAACAACTCCCTTAACCCCCCTTTTTTAAGGGGGAATTTAATTGGCTATTCCCCCTTAAAAAAGGGGGAAGTGAGCAAAGCGAGCAGGGGGTTGTCCTACTTTCTACAAGGTTTTCGAGCATAATAAATTATATTCCTTGCACTTTGTTGTTTAACATCTTCTATAACTACCTTAATTAGGGTTCACTCAAAAAGTAGTCAGGAAAA
>JAJRTW010000155.1 GCA_024278075.1 Bacteroidota bacterium
CCGGACTTGATCCGGTATGACATACTTTAACAACAAATCTCGCTATTTTCAAAATGCATCCATAATTGCACAATATTGGGCTAAATGGAGCTTATTACTACGATTATCTCTAATTGTCTGCATTTTAACCGGACACTACTGTTATCAAGTAATTAAATAAACCTTAGAAAATATAATAGTTGCAATTTCTAAATTTCTTTCTTATCATGATTAATTCATTTAGCATAAATTATTTTTATCTTTTTTTCTAAATTACCGGAGCAATAATGAAACGCATCCTTTCGATGGCACTTGCTTTATCGTTTTTCCTTTTCATCTATTCCTCGGCTCTGGCGCAGAGCGGAGCAATCTTTAAAAGCTTAGACGACATAATACCGCCGTACCCGGGCATAAAAATCGGGAAACTTAGCAATGGGCTGACCTACTATATACTGCAAAATAAGAAACCGGAAAACCGGATGACTCTTAGAATGCCATTTAAGGTCGGATCAAATCACGAGGATGACGACCAAAAAGGATTGGCTCATTTCGTTGAGCATCTTGCGTTCAATGGCACAAAGAATTTCCCCAAAAACGAACTTATCGATTTTCTCGAAAAAACCGGTGTTCGATTTGGTGCCGACCTTAACGCCCATACATGGTTCAACGAAACAGTGTATAAATTGCAGCTGCCAACCGATGACAAAGAGCTGATGAACAAAGGGTTCCAGATATTTGAAGATTGGATGCACAATATTGTGTTCATACCCGAGGAAATTGATAAAGAGCGAGGTGTGGTAATGGAGGAATGGCGCTTGCGCCGCGGCGGAAGCGAGAAGGTGATGCTAAAGCATCTGCCTGTAGCGGCTTTCAATTCAAGATATGTTGACAGGTATACCATTGGCGATACCAATGTATTGCTGCACGCCCCGTATGATGCGTTTTCCAGATATTACTATGATTGGTACCGGCCGGATATGGCTGCTGTGATTGCCGTTGGTGATTTCGATGTCGACGAAGTGGAAGGCTTGATTAAAAAGCATTTCGCTCACATCAAGATGCCGGCAAAACCGCGGAAACATACTGAATACACAGTGCCGGCGCACAAGGACATAAAAGTGTCGATTGCTACGGACAAAGAACTCACCTACCCGCGTGTTGACGTATTGTTCAAACATCCGGACCCGGTTGAAGGCTCTTACCGCAGCTATCGCCACAAAATCCTTATTAATATGATTTCAGGTATGCTGGGCAACAGGCTAAACGAATTAACCCAAAAAACCAAACCGCCTTTTTTAGCGGCATTTGTTTATGATGGCAAATACATCGGAGCTGTTCCCGCTTTCACTGCTATTGGTATTCTGAACGGCGACAACCTGCTTGGTGGATATAAAGTTCTGCTAACCGAATTATTCCGTGCCTACCAGCATGGATTCACACAAAGCGAATTTGACAGACAGAAAAAGGAATCGCTGCGAGGTATTGACAAGGCTTATGATGAACGCGGCAAGACGGAATCGAGGATGTTTGCCGATGAATATATTAGGAATTTCTTCACCGACGAGTCCATCCCCGGAATTGCGGTTGAGAAAGATCTATACCACCTGTGGATACCGGAATTTACTTTAGATGATATTAATACTGTTATCCATGAATTAATACGATTCGAAAATGTTGTTATATTATTAGGTGCGCCCGAAATAGAAGGAAGTGAAATTCCGGGCAAGAATGAGTTGGTGGCTTTGTTCAAGGAGGTCAGCGCAAGCAAAATACCTGCTTATGAAGATGTTGTGATAGACAAACCTTTGTTCGACAGGAAAATCACTCCGGGAACAATTGCTTCGGAAAAACGGATTGATAATCTTGATATAACCGAGCTTACGCTTTCAAACGGCATGAAGGTGATTCTGAAACCAACCACTTTCAAAGATGATGAAGTGCTATTCAGTTCGTACAGCAGCGGCGGAACATCACTGGCCCCGGATGCAGACTATTTATCCGCAGCCTTTGCATCAAGCATAGTCAATCAAAGCGGCATCGGCGAGTTTGACAATATATCGCTCGAAAAGGTTTTATCGGGCAAGATTGTAAGTGTTTATCCCTCTATAACAGAACTATATGAGGGCATCAGCGGCAGCGGTTCGCCCAAAGACATTGAAACAATGTTCCAACTTATTAATCTTCATTTTACTGCACCGAGAAAGGATAAAGAGGCGTTTGAGTCTTTCATTTCGAAGGTAAAGCAACAGATAATTAATTCGCAGCGCCGGCCGGACAAACCCATTCGCGATACGATAAAAAATGTAATGTCGAGCTATAGTTTTCGCGCCCGCCCGCTCACCGAAGAGAGGCTTGCCAAAGTTAATCTCGATAAGGCGTATGGATTCTATATAGACCGTTTTAAGGATGCCAGCGATTTCACTTTCATTTTCGTTGGCAGTTTCACACCTGATAATATCAAACCATTGATTAACAAATATCTTGGCTCGCTGCCAAACACCGGCCGAAAGGAAACTTGGAAAGACCTCGGGGTGAGGCCGCCGAAGCAATCGCTCGAAAGGGATGTGCATAATGGCATTGAGCCGAAAAGCAATGTGACAATAATTATGAATGGCGACTTCGAATACAACCATCAGAATCGCTATTTCCTGCAATCTCTTTGCAATATTGCAAACAGGAAGCTACGTGAATTGCTAAGAGAAGAAAAAGGCGGTGTTTATGGCGTATATGCTTATCCCAGGCCATCTCATTATCCGTACGAGGGATATCAGGTTAGAATCGGATTCGGCTGCAATCCCGAAAGAGTGGACGAATTAATTGCCGATGTCAAGTCTGTGGTAAAAGATATGATAGATAATAAACCCGATGAAAAGAATATGACTAAGGAAAAAGAAACACAGCGTAAAACTTATGAAGTAAATATGAAAGAAAACAGATTCTGGTCCAAGTCATTGAGGAGGTATTATTACAATAACTGGAATCCTGAATTAATATTGGATTATCTTTCGTGGGTGGATAACCTGAGCGATACCGATATTAATAATGCCGCAAAGAAATATTTCAATATGGACAGCTGGAAACAGTTCGTGCTGTATCCGGCCGAAGATTGAATTTATGAAGGAAATTGATGGAAATTGATAAATTGATGGAAACGAAATCAAGGGGCTGCTCAAATATTGGGCGCCCCTTTTTTAATTAAGATAAAAGGGTTATACCGAGCGAAGGCCGAAAATACCGGCAATCGCTTCGGCTAATTTGGGCAAAGGGTGGATTTCATCAACTGCATTGCTGTCGATAACGGTTTGTGTCATGCCGGAGACGACGCATGTATCTAAGTCCTGGGACAAAATATAGCCACCCATGTCATGCAATCTCTTGAATTCCTTGCCACCGTCATGCCCCATTCCAGTCATCATTATTCCTAATATACCGGAACGATAAGCGGTTATCATGGACCTTGTTGTAACATTCACCGAGGGTTTATATAATTCCCCCTCCGGGGTGTTGTCACTAATCATTATCTTGAATTGCCTGGAAACCCTCATCTGCAAACCGCCCGGAGCCATATAGACATGGCCGGGCAATACTCTGTCGCCTTCTTCGGCTTCCTTAACCTTAAGGTGGGACGCCATATTAAGCCTCTCGGCCAATGATTTGGTGAAAATTGGAGGCATGTGCTGGACTATCAGAATACCAACGGGCAATCTGGCGGGCAGCGAAGGGATGAAATTCTGCAATGCGACCGGCCCGCCGGTTGATACACCAATAATAATCGCCTGAATCTTTTCCTTCGGCGGACGGGGCCTTCCTGATACGGACACAGAATCAGTCTTTTTGCGGGATTTCTCCGCTAATCGCTTGGAAATACTTAAAGCTGCACTATCTGTACTATCATCGAGTTGTGATTTTGTTTTTGTCTTCGACATAGTAAAAAGCTTATTGCGGCTTTGGATTCTATTTCTAACCGATGAACTGTGGCCGATTTGAGTAATCTTATGAATCAACTCTTCCTTCATTCCATACATTTCAGTGAAGGCAGCTTTTTTTGTGATAAAATCGACGGCTCCATTCGAAAGGGCCTCCATTGTGGAGTCTGCACCGTCGCTGGTAAGAGTGCTGAGCATCAATACGGGAACCGGGGCCTTTTGCATTATCTCTTTCAATGCTTCCAAACCTGTCATTACAGGCATTTCTATATCCATAGTTACAACATCCGGCTTTAGTTCAATTACTTTCAAGACAGCTTCTCTGCCATTCTTTGCGGTGCCAATAACTTGAATTTGATCTGTTGTTATTATTTTGGAAATAGTGCTTCTCATAAAATAAGAATCGTCTACTACCAGGACTCTAATCGGTTTCATATATTTAATTTAAGGTGAATATTTTGAAAAAAACTCAAACTTTATTTCCAAAGTAAAGGTCTTTTAAATCAACACTTTGGACATTTTTTATAATGACTTGAAAAATAAATCGCTTACGAAATGTCATTCTGAGCCCATCGGCAGTCTATCCTGAGCCCTTCGGCCTGGCTCTGGATAAACTATGTCGGAGGACTCTGGATAAACTCCGCGATGAATCTATAACTTTATACATTTTAAGTGTTTATAGATTCTTCACTACGCTCCGACATAAATGTCCGAAGTACTGTTAAATTACAATCGAAATATAAAACGTCCCGTCGGTTGTTACAACTGGCAAAATACAACAGCTTCTAAACACGCCGGTTGTAACATCCGGCTATATGAGAATATAAAAGGCTTTTGAATAAATTGCGAATATTTACCAGTAGTGTCCGGTTAAAAATGAGAACCACTCATAATATGTACCTGAATATTATGACTTGTCATTGCAGAACTCGTTTCAGAATCCAGTATTCACGGGCTATGTGGTCATATTGAGATGGATACCGGATTCCCGATAGCGGGATTACTTCCCAATACGGGAATTCGCTGGGCTCAACAAGTCCGGTATAACATGATTTAATATTATATTTCACTAATTCAAAAATTGCATCCATAATGGCACACTATAGGCCAAAATGGAGTTTAATGCTGCAAATATCACAAATTGACTGATTGTTAACCGAACACTTGTAGCTGCAATTATTTACATAAAATTATTTACATAAAATTATTATTAAACACTGTCTTTAATAAATCAGCAACGTCAATAATCATAATAACCCTTCCGTCGCCAAGTATGGTCGAGCCGGCAATTCCGGAAACATTGCCAAGATACTCGCCCAAAGATTTAATAACAATCTCCTGCTGCCCCAATAGTTCATCAACCACAACCCCGACCCTCTGGATTCCAAGCCCGACAATTACGGCGTTGCGGTCAACCAAATCCTCTTTCACAACCTCAACGCCAACGGCCTTATCGAGCCGGAGCAGGGGGTACACCTCGCTTCGTATCCTGATTACTTCCTGCTGGTTCACAGTATAAACGCTTTCCGGGTCAATCGAGACCACTTCTTCGACCGAACTCAAAGGTATTGCATAAGATTCGTTGTGCACCTTTACCAACAGTCCTTGAATAATTGCGAGAGTCAAAGGCAGCTTGATAATAAATGTACTGCCGGCCTGAAGCTCCGATTCAATTTCTATCATACCTTTCAGATGCTGAATATTTGTTCTGACCACATCCATACCAACACCTCGGCCGGAGACGTTTGACACAGTCTTAGCGGTGCTGAAACCGGGAGTGAATATCAACTGAAAAGCTTCCCGCGAGGTCATCTGTGATGCTTGTTCTTCATTAATCAACCCCTTTTCCAAAGCCTTTGCTTTAAGATTTTCGGGGTCCATTCCGGCGCCATCGTCGGAAATCCTAAGAACAATATTATTTCCTTCCTGATCGGCATCTAATGTAAGAATTCCCTCTTCCGGCTTGCCAAGTTCTTTTCTTTTTTCAGGGGATTCGATGCCATGGTCGCAAGAGTTTCTTATCATGTGGACTAACGGATCATTCAGCTCTTCGATAATTCCGCGGTCGATCTCGGTTTCTTCACCTTTTACAATTAGTTTGATTTTTTTCTTAAATTCCTTCGACAGGTCCCGGACTATTCTTGGAGCCTTTTGATACAGTTTGCCTATCGGCACCATCCTCATTCTCATAATCGCAGCCTGAATTTCGGATGTAACGAAATCAATCTGTGCGGTATTTTCAATCAGGTCCCGTATTTCATCCTTATGCTCGAATTCATGCTCGAGGATCTCTGTTATCTGAGCCAGCCTGTTTCTGCCTAGCACTAATTCACCGGATAGGTCCATTAGTGCTTCAACCCTATTGACATCTACCCTTATCGTCTCTGAAGCCATCTTCATATTGCCGGGCTTAATTATTTTAGCTTTGGGTTTGGTTTTGGTTTTTGGTTCAGCAGCTGGCGGCTCTGATTTATTGGCTTCTGCTTGCGAAGCCGGTTCTGCGGCGGCCTGTGTTTTGGCGGTGGCTTCCTTTTTTGCTTTCGGTTTCGGCTTGTTCTCTTCAACGAATTTCTGATTCAATTCATCGAATGCGGCTTGAATCAAATCCAGTTCATCATTCGAGAAATCATCGGCGCCCTGGACCATTTCGGGATTATCTGTTACAGCTGACAAAGCATCTGTTAACGGAGGCGTGTCGTCTTCCGGCCGGATGGCCTGTTCCTCTGGTGCATCGGTGGCTTCCTCATCATCGCCATCTAAGGCTTCGCCTGCATTCAGCTTTTTCAATTGCTTAATCGTTCCGGCAAAATCAACCGGCTGCTTATCTCCGGATTGTAATTTATCCATTAGTGTAACTATCCAGTCGTGCACTTCAAGCAAGACATCAATAATAGGCAATGACACTTTAAGCTCTATACGGCGGAGCTTGTTCAGCAGGTCTTCGGCATGGTGAGTAATAGTAGTAATGGCATCGAACCCCATGAATCCGGAAGTACCTTTGATAGTATGGAAGCTTCGAAAAATCCTGTTCAACAGGTCAAGGTCTTCCGGCTGATTTTCAAGGATCATCAAATCCTGCGAAACATTATCCAAAAGTTCTTGAGTTTCAACAAGGAATCCCTCAAATATTTCCTGCATCTCCGGGTCGCTAAACTGAGAGTTCATTTATCCGCCTGCAATATATATTATGAAATTATTTGGTTGGAATAATAAATTGTGAAAATCATTCAGCCATTATTTTCCGAACATAGCATCTATATCATCCTGAGAAAACGGCTCTGAATGATCGTCATCTTCCGATTCTTCAATTTCAATTCTATCAACTTTATTCTCAATATTCGTTGGTTCGGTATCATTATTATTCGTGTCGGCACTGCTGTTAATTGCCGCCGTTCCCGAATTGGCTTCGGATTCTTCAGTTTCGATATTTCCATTGAACATCGCATCAATATCCTCAGGCGTTACCGGCTCACGGCCGCTATCGGCATCTGCACGTCCATCAAAAACTTTGTCTACTTCGGCCTGCCTGGATTCTTTGTTGTCATAGGAGTTAACGGCTTCCGGGTCGAAAGCAATGTCTCTGTGAAGCCTTGACACGTTAATCTTCTCCGTATCATCTTCCTCCGAAACAATATCGCTAATATCGGTTGATTTAAACGTAGTCATTATCTTCGACAATTTATTGTGAATCGTTTCAAGCAAATGATTCACAGCAGCAATTTGCTGGGAAGAAATATCCTGAACCTGAAGAGACATCATAATCGAATTAGTATCGTTGCGGACACTATCCAATATTTCGTTGGTCTCATTTTTCATTTTAATATATTCTTTATTCGGCTGCGATTTCAAGCCTTTGATAGAATTAGACAGTTGCGGCAGGATTTCCTGCAGATCGCTTTTCTGCTGAATTGCCTTGTGAATAATTTCAAGCAATTTAATCGGATTTTGCTTAGATTGCTCAACGATTTCGTCCATTCTTGCCATATTCGTTGAAATAAGGTCTGCCTTGTAGAACAAACCGTCCACTATATCCATTATTTCGGTTGTTGCATGTTCGGTAGCCTCGGTAACTTTCGAAAGCTGTTCGGAAGCTCCGGGCATTTTCTTCATGTTGTCTTCAATCGATACGTTTATTTCATCAAGAACGGGATGAATCTCTTTTACAAATAAAAATATCTCTTCAAGAAATGGAATAACCCTTTGGCCAAGAACAAATAATAATCGTAATTCATCGGCTTTTTGCAACAATTCAGTAATATCTTTATCTTTCATAATTTATGCTCCGGTCAAAGGGATTTATCCTAAATTAGTGGCCTTAAGTACAGCATCGAGCTTTTCTTTCAGTACATGTGGTGTAAATGGCTTAACGACATAATTATTAACTCTGGCCTTTAAAGCATCAACAATATCCTGCTTCAGGCCTCTTGTTGTCACCATCAGAATCGGCAAATGTTTGTATTTGTCATTGGACCTTATTGATTTAGTCAATTCCAGCCCGCTCATAATTGGCATATTCCAGTCGGTTATAACAAATTCCACCGTCCCCTTTTCCAATTGTTCCATAGCTTCAAATCCATCACCGGCCTCGAGCGTATCAGTATAGCCAAAAGTTTTTAAGGCGTTGATAACGATTCTTCTCATCGTAGGCGAGTCATCAACAACTAAAAATTGCATGTCAGACCTTATATTTTAGTTAACAATAATTCAAATTTTAATCTACCCGATGTACTTTGCCACCTCATACTGTATTCGCTTTTTGTTAAAAGGCTTAATCAGGTAGGAATCCGCCCCGGCTTCCATGCCGCTTTCCACATCTTCATCCTTGGATAGCGAAGACAATATAATTACGGGCAAATCAATAAATTTCGGATCTTCCCTAATGGTTTTAATTAATTTCAGGCCATCAATATTTGGCATGTTCAAATCGGTGATCAACAAATCAATTCCCTCTTCCGGAAGTTTCTCAAGGGCATCCATCCCATCTACCGCAGTTATGATTCTATAGCCTTCAATTTTAAGGGCCATGGTAATAAATTTTCGCACTGAAGCAGAATCTTCGGCAATCAAGATTGTTTTTGACATATTAATTTCTCTATGAATTATATTAATTCTATTATTAAAAAAAGGGAATTCTGATTATTACTCTTTCTTATATGCCATTGCCTTTGGCAAATGTATAAGTTTGAATGCTTTGGATATGCCATGCAGAGATTCGGAATAACCTATAAAAAGGTAACCGTTCTTTTGCAGGGCATTGTATAGATGCGCCACCACTTGCT
Source organism: Bacteroidota bacterium (assembly GCA_024278075.1). Lineage (GTDB taxonomy): Bacteria > Bacteroidota > Ignavibacteria > Kapaibacteriales > UBA2268 > JAJRTW01. The sequence continues at coordinate 9,185 of JAJRTW010000155.1, forward strand.
GCTTCGATGGTATATCGAAATAGATTAATACATTACAGCAAAATATCACATTGCAGTTTGTAAATGCCTTCATCTCGATCGGGTCGTAAAGATTGACCTTCATAAATTTCACTAAGCGCTTAACCTCGTTGCTAAGGATATACGTATTGCCCGACTGGGTAAAGTATTTAGCCATATATTCAGGCGGTACGTTGCGCACGGCATATTCTTTGTAGACTCCTTTTCGTGCTGTTTCCAATACTGCATTATTAATATCACTTGCCAGTATTTGAAAATTAATATGCGGATATTTCGGCTTTAGCCTTTGAAGAACAATCATAGCCAGTGTATATGCTTCCTCGCCGGTGGATGAAGCAGCGCTCCATATACGAAAAGTGGTAGGCGCTCGTGTGGGTTTTGATCTTAATATCTCGGGCAGCAAAATATTCACAAAAGCTTCAAATTGCTGTTCGGCCCTAAAGAAATATGTTTCATTTATTGTTATTACTTCGAAGAGGCTGTTTATTTCCTGACGGCTGCCCGGGGATTTAATATAATTCAAATACTCTTCATAAGAATTCATTTTCCGATATGTAATCCGCTTCGAAATTCGACCTTCGAGCAAATATTTCTTGCTTTCGGTATAGTAAATTCCGCAGAGCTTATATATCTCATCACGAAGCTCCCGAAAGACTGAATCACTTAGTATCAATTCCTTATCTTGCGATGCCGTTCTGCCGGATACGGCTGCCGTGGGCTTCGTTTTTGCAAATTTAAATTTAAATAATTGTTGTGGCATATAATATTGTCTCGCAAAAAATAATAATTAATCAATATAATGAGCAAGTTAATCGACAAGTAACTCTTGTGCTTTATCACTGTTTTCGTCGCCGGCAGCACTAATTAGCTCTAATTCTTCCCTGAAATTGTCTGCTCCCATCTGCTGTATTAAATCTAAAAGGTTCGCTATTGCCTCTTTATCGCATGAAACAAACAAACCTTTAGATGATAATATTACTTCCTCTGCATCTATTTTAATAAGTAATTCTATAAATTCGGTAGAATAGCCTTTTGGGTTTATAACGGCTTCTGTGATGATTGAATTAATTGCCCTTGAAATGTTTTCCCGCGGCGAATCCTCGTGAAACATTCCTATCAAGCCTATTAAGTCGACAAAAGAAGTATCTATGTCGGCCTTATGATATAATGTATGGAAGAATTTCGAAACCGATTCGGGGGCAGAGTTTACAAGCAGATTAAAAATAATGAGTTGCTGGGTTTCCGCATTGTTTGTCATTATCTCATTTATCAGCCCGTCTACATCTTCCTCAAGGTAATCATCGCCCAATGCTATCAATCCGGCTGCCCTTGTGTCCGGGTCCTCGTCCATCAAAGCATTCTGGGCAACATAGCGAAGCCTATAGGGCAGCTTTATTTTCATTTCGAGCCTAAAAGCTATTGCAAATATGGCTATCAGTACATACGATTGAATTTCCGCAGGTGCGTTTGGCAATTCTTCCATCAATTGTTCGCAGATAGAAAAATCAGAGCCTGCGTGGGCCAAAGCGTCAATACATGAAGTTTGCAGGAATATGTCATCTTCGGTTTGCAACTTTGATAAAAGGAATTCCTGAGCCTCGGGGCCGCCGATTTTGCCGATGGACTCCACCACGTTGGGCTGAATTGATTCATCGATGTCATATATGCCGAATAAATGCTCAAGCGCCTTAGTATCGCCAAGATTGCCAAGAGCTTCCACGGCCGACGCCCTTACATTGGCATCATAATTTCTCAGCAACGGATAAATATTTTCAATCACATCGGTATCATCGATAATACCAAGAATATCACATGCATATTTAAGGACATCCGGATCGTCGCTTTCGAGAAACGGCACCAGAACTTTAGCCGAATCCCGGCCTAATTTTATCATCAGGTCGCCGGCTAAATTCCTGACTTCAATATCATCGGAAGATATGAACTCCGATACATGTTTTGCAGAGCTGTGTTTAATCTCATCAGGTACGTTCAGCAGGCCAAGAAAGCAAACATCACGCACGCCAATGTCCTGGTCCATCAATCCATGGGCCAATGATTTTAACGATTCATCCGAATATGACCCGGCCGACACGATTGCCTGCGCCGCATTTCGCCGCTCTTCGGGGTCATCACTTTCACTAAGGGCCGACAGTAACTTTATTTCATCCATAATTTATTTCATCCGTAATTTATCTCTATTAATTAAAATCCTAATTGTTGCTCAAAGTATTAACAGCAATAATTTTGCCAAAAATTCCGGAAAAAAAATACTCAATCATTATTTGAATAATTTCATGTGCGGATTTATTAAGATAACTTATGAATATGTTAAAATCAAGTAGTTTTTAGTCCTTAGCAATATATTTTTTCAGCAATATTAACGATTGTATTCATAAAGTGCCGTTATCCTCCCAAATCCCTCATTACGAAGGTGCCGTTAAATCATTTTCCGCATCGGGATTATTGCCGGCCAGCTTCTTCAAGTCATATATGAATTTTGCCACCTCGGCCGAAATTAATATCATCAGCGAGGAATAATAAATCCATAGCGCTATTGAAACTATTACGGCATAAGTTCCGTAGAACCTGCCATAGTTACTAATGCTGCCTATATACCAGGCGAAAATGTATCGCGACAGTTCAATCATTAGCAGCGAAGAACCTGTTGCTATCAGCCGGATTGTCCGGGGAAGCTTTTTGTTCGGAACCGACCTGAAAATGAAATAGAATAACCCGAATGAAGTTAGCAGCGATAATACATTGAACGTTACTTCCGAGAGTATCCAGTTTACTCTTTCGGGGAAATATTCATTAATAAACGACAATGCAACCGTAATTATTGGAACTGCATAAGAATATAACATAACAAGGACTGTCATAACCAAAGTCAGCAAGATGTCTTTCAACCGGTAGAAAACAAATATATTAGGCGAATGCAGCCTGAATACCGCATTCAGGCCGGTTCGGAGCGAGCTAATCAATGTGGATGAAATCCATAGAAGCACGCCCATGCCAATCCAGCCAAAGAAACTGCTGTTCTTGAGTATCAAATTGACTTCGCCAACCAGGTCTTTAAGGAAACCGGCCGACCTGCTGTCGGGTGGCAATAGGTCTATGAGTATTTTCTCAAGCGATGCTGATAAATTTTCGGCACCGAAAACAAGGTTCACCACATAGACTGCCACAAGAAACATGGGAAGAAGGTATAATAATATATTGAATGCAATTCCGGCGGCGAGCATAAAAAGATGGTGCTGCTCTATGCGTTCGACAATTATTGCCACCGACCTGTAGATCTTATATGGCTTGCCGTCTTTTACTAAATACTTCCTGAGCATATTATTAATGTCCGGTTATAGATGAGAGACGTTCGTGGTTTATTTCTTGATTTCCTTTGCCTGTCATTCAGAACTATTCAATAGCCACGTGCTTTAGCTCGTGGAAGCCCAAATCCCCGAATTAAAACTCGGAGCTATATATTCCTTCATACTTCAATAGCCATGTGCTTTAGCTCGTGGAAGCCCAAATCCCCGAATTAAAACTCGGGGCTATAAATCTTTGCCGTTTATGAAATTATTTATAACTTTAAAATTATGAAAAAAATATTAAAATATAAACTAACTCTGCTTATTATAATATGTTCTTGCGCCAATCCGCAGCCACCGTCGGGCGGCCCGGCAGATAAAACTCCACCGGAAATAGTGGCGTTCGAACCTGCCAGCGGAGTTCTGAACTTCAAAGGCGGTTCGATCATTATCGAATTTAGTAAATATATGAACAAAAGCAAGGTAAGGGAAAATATTTTTATCTCGCCGTCGGCCAAACTTGATTTCGATTGGAGTGGCAAAGAGCTTGGAATTGAATTTCTTGAAGAACTCAGCCCGGACAAGACTTATGCCCTGACGCTGGGCACTGGCTACTCGGATTTGAAAGGCAATAAACCCACCGAAGCCTTCACTTTGATTTTTTCGACCGGAAATGTAATTGATTCCGGAACCATTAAAGGAAAATTATTCGACGCCACGCCTTCCGGCATATATATCTATGCCTACAAAATCGACAGCATGAACGTTGATACTTTCGACATCAGGAACAACAAACCGAATTATTGGACGCAGATTGGCACGAATGGCAATTTCCTGATTATGGCTTTGAAGGATGGCACTTATAGGTTAATAGCTATCCGCGACCAGTTCAAGGACGAGATTTACTCCGAGGGGGCTGATGCGTTTGGCGCCCCCGTCCGGGATGTTACAGTAATAAATGGCTCCGCACCGGAAGTTAAATTAAAAATCGGACCGCCGATAGACATTATTAAGCCTCAGTTATACACTGCATATTCAACATCTGACAGGTCAATAGAAGTTTCCTTCAGCGAAGCAATCGACCCTTCGTCATTATCGAAGAACTCATTTGTTATAAGTGATTCAGCCGGAAGCCAACTCCGCGCCATAAATTCCCTGTATCCGGATATTGAGAATAAAAGCAAAATAATAGTTTTCGCTTCCGGGCCGCTGGATACCGCTGTCAAGTGGAAGTTAACAGCCTTGGCCAATGCGGAGAACTGCCCGCGGGACACTATAGGGTTCTGCATAGACGACACTGCAAATACGGCTTATTTTTTCAGTGACACGTCTATTGATTCTACTCTTCCCTCTGTCATATCATCGCCTTTCCCGGATAGCACTTATGATTTGCCGATCAATCAACAATTCGAATTTATTTTTAATATGAGCGTAGCCGAAGAGAATTTTAAGGACAGAATCAAATTAATAAAGTCAGCAGATTCTTCAACGGCCGGCTTTGACATCAATTTTATCAGTGGCAATGATTTTGAATTAATTCCTTAGGAGTTTCTCGAGCCTGACACCTGGTACCGGGTTGAACTGCGGCTGGACTCACTTGCGGGCGGCAACGGAATGCTGGCAAAGGATTCGTTAATCAACTTGAACTTCCTGACACAGGATCAAAGAAAGTACAGTCAAATAGGCGGCACCTTGGCGGACTCATCTCTTTGCGACGGCCCTTATTATGTTATACTTAAGGCAAAAAGCGGAAATAAGGCAATCACCGCAAAAGTAGCCGACGGTGGCAGCTGGGAATTCAAAGCATTACCGGTCGGGATTTATAGTTTCGAAATATTTTGCGATTCCGATGGCAATGGCATCTATAGCTTTGGCAATGCCAGCCCTTTTGAATTCGGCGAAAGATTTTCCGCAATCGAGCAGGAAATCGAAGTAAAAGCCAGGTGGGAAGTCGAGAACATCAAATTAATCTTTAAATAATTCTAATATGAATACAGTAGTGCATCATCTCATAATAAATTAATATTTAACGTTCCGTCAGTTGTTACAACTGACGAATGACGAGAGTTTCTATATTGCCAGTTGTAACAACTGGCGAAAGCAAAGGTGTAACAAAGCTGGTGGCTTTGATACAAGGGTTAACATTGCAATTGTTTCTGAGATGCCGTATTAGTGTCCGGTTAAAATGCAGCCAATTTGTGATAATCGAAGTAATAAGCTCCTTTTTGGCCTATATTGTGCTATAGTGGATACAATTTTGAAATTAGCAAAAATAATATCTAAACGTGTCATTCCGGACTTATTGAGCCCAGCGAATTCCCGTATTGGGAAGTAATCCCGCTATCGGGAACCCGGAATCCATCTCAATATGGCCACATAGCCCGCACATACTGGATTCTTCACTACGCCACAAGTGGCTTGCCATAGATGGCTTTGTTCAGAATGACAAGTCATAATATTCAGGTACATATTCTGAGTGTTTCTCTTTTTTTACCGGACACTACTAATATGAATAATATAAATCCGAATACACCCAAATCGAACAAAGATATTATCCTTGAAATTATTGCAACGGGAATTTCAAGATACTCGGCCAATCTTGAGCTGTGCAAAAAAGCGTTCTCCGAAGAATCCGTGCATGGCCTAAGGGTATCCATCCGGAGGCTAATAACCATTGTTCGTGTGATAAATAAAATAATCCCGAATGAAAATGTACCATCATTGCTTTCATCTTTTAAATCGCACCTAAAATTGTTCAATCCCCTGCGCGATACGCAAGTGATGATGCTAAAGATAGAGGAAATGGCCCAAAGGCATCCGGCACTTGAAGTTTTCGGCTCCGAACTAAAAGAACGCGAAAAAAATTATATATTAGCTCTGAAAAAGGGAATTCAGCATTTGTCATTTTCCCGGATTCAGCCTGCTCTCGACGAAATGAATGAATCCTTAGGTGCGTCGGTTGTTTCCGGCAGCATTATTTTCGCCCATATAATTAATTCAATGAATTCGTCTTTCACAAAAGTTATTGAGCTTAATAATATTGCCACAAGCGATAACATGGAATCTTTGCATAAAGTCAGGCTTGCGTTCAAGAAGTTCCGCTACCGAGCCGAAGCTTTCACAAATATTATCAACTATCCGGAATGCAGGCGAAAGCAGCTTGGGAAATTCCAGGATACACTCGGGGCAATTCAGGATAATTCCGTACTGATGAAGAATATCGAAGAATTTTCCATTAACAATAATTTGGAAAAGGACTTCTTGCCGGCAATAATTGAATTACGTGAGGAAGGGGTACTTTTGGTTAATAATTATTTCAGTAATTCGGATTTTATATTTAATTTTTGGTCATTGCCGCAACCGCCGGCGCTATCTTGAGTAAAATGACTCTTCGGGTTGTGCAGTGATTACAGAGAATACCCAAAAATTCCTAAGCATCACCTACAGAGCCTTTTGCACACCATTGCCTGTTATTAAGAAATAATTTGGTGTTTGGCGTGGCCATTTTGTAATTTTGGAAGATGCTATATCCGAGGAATTGAAAAGTAACAAATATATTCTAATGCAATTTCATATAAATATATTATCACTAATCCTGATTCTGTTTTTGATGCTAATATGTAATTCAGTTTCGAAGCCTATGCCGGGGAAACTAACGGAGCCGCAAAATGCTTCAATGCTGAATTCGGAGGAAAATGATTTTGCTCCGTCATGGAATAAGTACCGGGGGGAGTTATTTTTTAGTTCCGGCCGCCGCGGCAAATCACTGATATTCACTTCAACTCTCATCGGGGAATCAGGCAATAATGAATCCGGATTCACCCAACCTGCTTTAGTAAAAGGCAGCCTGAATGACCCCAAATCAAACCGGTCATATATCACTTTTGCAAGCCGCAAACTTGCATATCTAACTTCAATAAGGCAAACATCCGATTACCCGGTAGCAAATATTTACTATTCAATATTCCGCAAACAGGTGTGGAATTCACCCCTTGAATTCGAGCCGCTGCTTTCGGATGATTTCTCAGCACAACCGGCAATTTCGCCGGATGGTTTCATAATGATTTTCTCTTCGGACAGGCAGGCGGAAGAAGGCGATACCGATCTGTGGATGATTGAAAAGCAGGAGGACGGCTCGTGGAACAACCTCCGGGCTTTGGATAATATAAATTCGCCCGGCAATGAGATTACTCCGTTCCTTGCCTCGGGCGATACCCTGTATTTTGCTTCCGACGGCCAGGGCGGCCCCGGCGGATTCGACCTGTATATTTCCGTAATGTCGGACGGAGAGTGGCAGCGCCCCGAGCCAATGTATCAAATAAACACAGAACACAACGAATCCGATCTCACGGTTTTGCCAGGCGGTTTATTTTTGTTTGCCTCAGACAGGCCCGGAGGAAAGGGCAAACTGGACTTATACTTTACGGGTTATGATTTGGAAGCAGCCATTGACAAAGTTTTGCCGGAACTCGAAATATCGCTTAATATGCCTATTAAATCCGTGAAGGCTAAGAATTTATATTCGTACCAATTGCTCCCGGTATCTCCGTATATCTTTTATTCCCAGGGGTTTGCCAGCCCTTTTGGAATTGACGGATTGTCTTTCGGCCGATTTGTGCCCTCCGAATTGTTTAATATTGACTCCGTATATCAATACTCTCCGGTTATAATATCACAAAGACTGAAAGAATTCCCCGGCTCTGAGCTTTTAATTTATTCATGGAAAAGCCCCAATACTGAAATAAGCAAAGAACAGAATTCTCATGCCAAAGATGTGTTCGAATTCTTTACCGGCTTGCAGGGCATTGATGAAAACCGGATAGCAATCGGCATCCAAGATTATTCCGGCCCATCTGGCAGCCATGAATATTTTGTCCACCTGACCTCGTTCAATCCGGAAATATTTGCGCCAATTGAAATCAGGCAGGATTCGATTATCCTCAGCCCCCGCAATGCCGAAATCAATTGCGACATTCGTCCGTCCGGCATTCTTAAGAGCTGGGAGTTGTTCCTGCAATTTGGCAACGGGGAGAATGTCCTGATTGCCGAAGGCAGGCAAATTCAGAAAAGCATCAATATTGATTTAGCGCAATATGCTTCGGAAATAGCTTATTCTGATTCTTTAATTTTTAGTTTTTATTGCAATGACAAATATGGCAGGAGTAAAATCAAAAGAATGATGATTCCCGTTACACATTCGGGAATTAAGAGCAAAAGCTCAATTGAAATCAGTGGCAAAAGATATGAGGAGTATTTCGCATTCATCACATCACCTCTGCATATCGAAACCGGCAGGCCCTATGATTCGTTTTTTCAATTCCTAAGGTCAGGTATGGCCGCGGGCAATAATATCATCATTCAGTATTTCGATAAATATAGTATAAATAATGCAGAAGCTTTCGCAGACAAGATTTCCAATGCAATTGATATGAGCAAAGACGATATTAGCATTATCTATCAAAAGTATTCCGCCGGCCTGCCCTTTAATAAAAAATTCAAATCAATAATACTCAGAATACTAAAAGAGAAGCCGCATTAACCCGCCTATTGCGGGACTTTTACTCTTATGCTTTGTATCTATTTGGAACCATGAGGCTTAGTCAGATATTGTATGATGATATTGGGCTCAATATTGAGAATAAAATAATATTCGTATCAATTGCTTGACATGCATCTTGGATATTTTATGAATAATGCGGGTTAACGACTAACGCCCGGCATTTGCATCCGTCAACCTGCATCAAGCGTCTAAAGCCCTATTTCCGATAGTCAAGCAATGGCCAAATAACATCACCGCCTCTATTGATATAATAAACAACATCGTCCTTCCAAACGGTAGCCAAGCCATTGTCAAACCCCCTGGCAAAATCATATTTTGGCTTGATGACTCTGTTTTCTTCTTTATTTATGAAGCCCCATTTCCCTCTGATTTTCACGCATGCAAGGCCTTCGGAAAAATTCTCAGCCGCCAGGTACGTTGGCTGAATTACCATATTTCCAGTTGTATCAATAAAGCCGTATCTACCGTTGGCCTTAACACTGGCCAAGCCTTCGGAAAATTCACTTCCATAATAATAAGACTGGATGTTAATGAAATTTCCACTCTTATTAATATATCTTATTTTACTTTTAATTACTACTCTTGCTACTCCGTTATTAAATTCGAAGGCTCTGTCGAATGCCGGATTGATGATAATTTCTTTAGCCTTATTTATATAACCCCATTTATCTCCAATCTTAACGCTTGCAAGACCTTCGGAGAAATTGGATGCATCTTCGAATTCCGGCACAATCACAAACCGGTCTGTTTTATCTATATAGCCATAGGTGCCACCCCGAAGCCGCACCAGGGCTAATCCGCCGCTGAAAGGGCCTGCATAAACAAACCCCTTGGATATTTGAGTTCCACCATCTTTCCCAACATAATCATATTCGTAATCCCCTGTGGAATCATAGGCCACCCGGATTTTCTTTGTTGCCAGCCCTTCGTTGAAGTTGGAGATTCCCGATGATTCCGGCTCAGTTATGAAATTGCCTTTGGTGTCTATCAGAGCGAAATCATAACTGATTATGAACCATATCCAAAACCTATTGGCTATTTTGACGGTGGCGACGCCCTCGGAAAAATACGTGTTCTGTTGAAAAACAACAGCCTTGTATTTTTTCTTGCCGTCAATATAATTTATATATTTGATTTTAGTATCGAACTGAGGCTCGATTGCAACCCTGCCGTCAATGTCAATATATCCTACTTTCTCTTCTTCGTCAATAACTGGATAGAGTTGCTGTCCGCTAAGTGATGCGATATTGAAAATAATGATTAATAGAAATAGTATCTTTTTTATCATAGTGCCGTTAAGTATGTTTCCAAAATACTCGGGTTAATTGCCTTTGTTCTCAAAATGAACGAAATCAATAAGAAAGACTGCCCCAAGGAGCACAGCTTTAAGATTTGGGCCAACGGCTTCCTTGAATTGAATCCCAAAACTATCGGCGTCGGTAATTGCTTCTTTAACGAACCCGCCCCATTTTTTCCTCAATGTTCCGATTTCCAAGCCGCCTTTTGCTATGCTGAAAGTCCAGGGCTTCAGGGCCGGTGCGTCCAGCCGGCACATTTCATAGCCAAAATTATCAATTGCAACGTATTTTTTCCTTATCAATGCAAACTCCCACTTAACGGTTCCAAGCTTTTTATCATTGCTGTCAAACACGTAACATTCATGGAATAACCACTTGAAAGGCCGTTTGACTTTAAGGAGGATATTGCCGGATGAATCAAGGATATGGATTTCAAAAGAACGCATTGCTTTTAGAAACAACCTGCCCATGGCCGATCCGCCAACCTCGACGGCAAAGAATATCCTATTACCGGATTGATCGAATATTTCATATTTATTTTTCTGTTCGAATCCGGTCAGGATTTCGCCCCATTCCTTCACCTGGGAAATGCCAAATACCGATATACTGTCCAGAAATGTTAAATCTGCCATGTGGATATATTCACAGATTAATAAAAAAAACCTTTTTGATGATTATTCAACAATCAAATTAACAAAAAAGTTACCAAGCCGGAAATAAATCGTGCGTGCCCGAATGCGGCAGATATATGTTATGGAATAAAATAATTATAGAATAATAATATAGAATAAAATAATGGGATCTTCATTGCCAAGTCAGGTGTTACACCTGACGTGCTTGAGCTGTCTTGTTTTGTCAGTTGTAACAACTGACGGTACATGGCAGGATGCAAACCTTTCAATCATTTGTAGGGGACGGTTCATAACCGTCCCGAAATAATTGTCGTGTTGTTAGGGCAGGTTTGGAACCTGCCCCTACGATTCTTATTCTGTTATTGGCAACTTGCGATAACATAACGTAGTATTCGAGTATAAATTATGAGCCGCTCTTATTTTAACCGGACACTACTGTTATGGAATAAAATAAAAATATAAATAAAAAATAAAAAATAAAAAATAAAAAATAAAATAATGGAATATTTTTGAGGAGTGCCGAATTTAACGACGGATGGAGGATGCAATCGTAAAAACAATAGTCATCGAATTATTCAGATGCTTCCTACTGTTAGAAATTCCTGAGCTTCCTGTAAATTTCGCCTTTATTGCTGATTTTCCTTAGGAATATCAAATTCCCAATGCCCCAGTATCTTAGAGGTTTCTTTAATTCATAATAGATGGTTCTTACAAAATTTCTGGGCGATTCGAATAGCTCGGATGTGAATTTGCTTCGATAAACAGGCCATGAGTCAATTTCATATAAAATTTTGTAGTCGTGGTTCCTGATAATATATGTAACAAGCTTATGGATTGCTTTTATATCGAGATCGTGGAATCCAATAATTCCATTTGCTTTCAATACCCTGTCTATAAAAATAAAATCCAGCATCGACAGGCAAAACAAATGAGATGCATCGATGAATGCAAAATCCACGGGGCCGATATTTGGCAGAACGTTCTCCGGAAAGTCTTCCGAAAATTTAAACCTTCCGGCAAAACCTGCTTTTTTAACCATAGTCAATCCGCTATAGCCGTATTCTTGTTGATAAGGGTCGATTGCGTGATGGAAGCCAATTCCGTTGCCATGGATTGCCTGCAATATTGATAAAGTAGAAATTCCCTGCGCAAAACCCAGTTCGGCAGATTTCTCCGGCTTCGATCGCGGGACAACTTCATAGAGTAATTCAGCCTCTGATTCCGAAATATTACTATCCAGTGGGAGTTGTTCGTTCTTATCATTCAGAACTTTTCTTGTCCGAAATATTTCATCTAATATATTCATGTTGCGTTGTTGAAATCAGCACAGTGCGGCTACTCATTAAAAAATCTTGTCATTATATTGAACTTATTGTTAGCTCCCCCTGCGTGAATTATATTGCTTAATGTTCTTTATGGTCGAGGCCCATTGTTTTATGGAAATCATTGTCCTTAAATGCCAGGGTGGTGAAACGATAAAATGCATAACTTGAATTTTTAGTGCAAATATACTAAATGTAAGGCTGATAATTTCATCCCGGCCAACTTTTTGAGTAAACCCTAAATATTCAACTATAATAAAATGCGGCTTTTATATTAATGTATTATTTTTCAGAATTCCTTAATTATGCTATATTGCAATATCAGAATAAATAAGTTGCTATAATTTTAACTTGACGTGTGGCGTTATTTTAGAAATCATTGATTTATTAAGAAACAGAACAGGAAAATATTATGCATGAAAAAGTATTAGACAAATTATTGAGATATGTAAAGATTGATACCCGCTCGGAAGATGGCACCGGGAAATTCCCAAGCACCGATAAGCAATTCGACCTTGCTAATCTGTTGGTTAAGGAATTAAAGGAGCTTGGCGTAACGGATGTGGAAATCACTGATAAATGCTATGTTTATGCCACCATTCCCGGTAATACCAACTATGAAGTCCCGGCCGTTGGCTTTGTTGCGCATGTGGATACCTCGCCGGATGTGAGCGGCGAGAACGTGAAGCCGCAAATAATCGAGAATTACCAGGGCGGTGACTTGGTGCTGCCCGGCGACGAATCGATTGTTATCACAGTGGGCGAGAATAAATCTTTGAACAAGTGCATCGGCCATACTATTGTTACCACCGACGGGACAACTCTGCTCGGCTCGGATGATAAATCAGGCGTGGCGGCAATTATGATGCTGGTTCAGACGCTAATGAACAGCCCCGGATTTGAGCATGGCCCTATCAAAATCGGATTCACTCCCGACGAGGAGATTGGCCACGGAGCCGACCATTTCGACATCGAACGATTTGGTGCAGAATACGCCTATACTATTGATGGCGATATGCCGGGCGAATTGAATAAAGAAACATTCAGTGCAAACAGCGCCATTATCCGCTGCTTCGGCCGCGACATCCATCCGGGAACCGCAAAGGATATTATGGTGAATTCCATGCGCGCCCTGGCCGATATTGTAACGCGTATGCCAAAGGGCATGGCGCCGGAAACCACCGATGGCTACGAGCCGTATATCCACCCTTATCAATTCAAGGGGGCAGTGGCCGAATCCGAACTCAAAATACTTCTTCGCGATTTTATGACTTCAGGGCTGGATGTTCAAAAGAAGATGCTCGAAGATATAATCGCCGAAGTGCAGCCGGACTATCCCAAAACTAAAATCGAACTTGAAATCATCGAAATGTATAGAAATATGCACGACAAATTAGAGGAGCAGCCGCATGGCCTGAATCATCTGTGGGAAGCTGCCGAGCGCAGTGGGGTGCAGCCCTACTGGAATCCTATCCGGGGCGGAACCGACGGGTCGAGGCTGACTGAAATGGGACTGCCGACGCCAAATATATATACCGGCGGGCAGAATTTCCACAGCCGCACGGAATGGGTGTCTATTGATGCCCTCGAGAAAACGGTTGAAACAGTTATTAACCTTGTACGGGTCTGGGCGGAGAAATCAAAGAAGTAGGCAATTAGGAAGGCTCTTATTCATATTGTCCGCAACCTGAAGCAATGTATTGCAAGCACGTGGCGATTGAATAGAATATATTTCTATATAAATTACAAACAAATCGGAGTAGCTAATGGATCATCAACCTACCAATAAGACAGGATTGCCGGAGAATGCATATCGCGAGCTAAAACCGGGTGAAGTCTACCGGCCGGTGATGTCGCCGGAATATAAATTCCCCGAGGTAACCATCTGGTCAGTCGTTTGGGGCCTTGCAATGGCGATTGTTTTTTCGGCTGCGGCGGCTTTTTCGGGCTTGAAAATCGGGCAGGTGTTAGAGGCGGCAATACCAATATCGATCATCGCCGTGGGGGCTTCCACTTTCTTCAAAAGGAAAAAAGCCCTGGGCCAGAATGTTATCATCCAGTCCATCGGAGCCAGCAGCGGAGTGGTAGTGGCCGGTGCCATATTCACCATACCCGGGCTGTATATCCTGAATCTTGAAGTAAGTTTTTTCCATATATTTCTTGCGGCGGTTCTTGGCGGGTTTTTGGGGATTATTTTCCTGATTCCCTTCCGTAAATATTTTGTCCAGGACATGCACGGCAAGTTCCCATTCCCCGAAGCAACGGCTACAACCGAGATATTGATAACCGGCGAAAAAGGCGGCAAGCAGGCGGGAATATTAATTATCAGCGGACTTGTCGGCGGCCTCTACGATTTCATGTTCCAAACACTGAAGTTGTGGGAGGAGGTATTTACCTCGAGAGTGCTGCCCTATGGCGAGGCACTGGCGGATAAGACCAAAATGCTGTTCCAGCTTAACGTAAGCTCGTTGATTTTCGGCTTTGGCTATCTCGTCGGGCTAAGGTTTGCCACTATTATTGCGGTCGGTTCACTATTGTCCTGGTTTGTGTTGATTCCGCTGATTAATGAAGTGGGAATTATTGCCGCCGATGGTGGAGTCGGGTTCTTTTCGGCAATGTCGCCCGAAACCATATTTAGAGAATATGTCCGCCATATCGGTATTGGCGCGATTGCCATGGCGGGAATCATAGGCATATTGAAGTCATCCAAAGTAATCGGCAGTGCATTCTCTTTGGCTTTTGCAGGGATATTCGGAGCGAAATCTAAGAAAAATGAACTGGAGCATCGGACTCAAAAAGACATTCGTATGAATTTCCTGATGTTCCTCGGATTGCTGACTATCATTGGAATATTTATTTTCCTTTTGGCCGGATTCGACCTTACTTTCGGCCAGGTAATAACGGCTTTGCTAACGGTTGTTATCATATCGTTTCTATTCACAACCGTGGCGGCGAATGCTATTGCAATCGTAGGCACAAACCCGGTTTCGGGAATGACTTTAATGACATTGATACTGTCTTCGTTTATCCTTGCCCAGGTTGGCCTCTCCGGCGAGCAGGGCATGATCAGCGCATTGATAATCGGTGCTATCGTATGCACGGCGCTGTCGATGGCCGGAGGCTTTATCACCGACCTGAAGATAGGCTACTGGCTTGGCTCTACTCCAATCAAACAGCAATCCTGGAAATTCCTCGGCACAATTGTATCGGCAGCGACAGTCGGCGTGGTAATCTTTGTATTGAATGAGGCATATGGATTTGTAGCCAGCCCCACCCACCCGGACCCAATGCTGGCACCGCAGGCCAACGCCATGGCAGCCGTTATCAAGCCTTTGATGTCGCCGGATGCGCATGTGCATTGGATATTATATTTGGCCGGAGCCGTAATTGCAATTCTGCTGAACTGGCTGAAAATATCACCATTGGCATTTGCTCTCGGGATGTATCTGCCTTTGCATTTGAACACTCCGTTGGTGATTGGCGGCATATTAAATCATTTCGTTAATAAGAGCTCAAAAGACAAAAATCTTGTAAAGGCCCGCCACCAGCAGGGCACATTGATAGCATCGGGCTTTATTGCGGGTGCTGCTATCTTTGGCATTATCGGGGCGCTGCTTATTTACTGGGGTGCAGACATTAATTTCAACCCATGGGGCGAAGGGTCGCACGGCGGCGAAATTACTGCAATAATTATGTTTATCGCTCTTGTGGTATATGCAACAATGCATACTTATAGAGCGAAAGTCGATGACTAAGATATCAACCGCCCGGCCAAACAACCGGGCGGTTATATTAAAACTCATATATTTCCCCACAAATATAATTACTAAATGAGTTCTTTATTCAAAAAAGTTTTGAAATACGGCCTGACCGCCACTATAGCTTTTGCCTCGATATACTTAGCTTTCATGGATGTTCACATCGAGGACCTTTGGGATGCGCTGGCGGGCGCCGACTATAAATGGGCGTTAGTGCCAATCCCAATAATGCTGATTTCGCACTGGATAAGGGCATTGCGATGGAAAACCATGCTAAGCCCGATAATGAAGGTTAACTCTGTCTGGAACCTGTTCTCGGCTGTTATGGTTGGCTATTTATTCAACAATATTTTCCCGCGTGGCGGTGAATTCATAAGGCCTTATGTTTATAGCAAGCGAGAGAAAGTATCATATTCCAGCACTTTCGCCACAATAATTGTCGAAAGGGTGATCGATGTAATTTCGCTGGCGTTTCTGTTCGGCCTGGCTTTTATAATACTGCATGATAAAATCAGCAAAGCCCTTACTATCGACATCAGCCCGACTAATATTGTTATTCTTGTAGCCCTGTTTTTTGTTGTTATTGTCGCCGGTTTCTACCCTCCTGTGATTGATTTTTTTATGAGGAAGCTGATTAAGCCTTTTTCGGAAATCACATATTTGAGGTTAAGAGAATTATTCGCTAAGTTCCGCAAGGGTTTTGCAATAATCAAAAAGCCGTCGCAATATTCCAGGCTGATAATTGAATCTTTACTTATATGGTTTTGCTACGCACTGCCAATGTATTTCATGTTCTTCTGCTTCGGTTTCCAGGAGAATGCACATCTGGGGCTAATTGATGCGGTGCTGCTTGTAATAGTAGCTGGAATAGCAGCAACGATAGGGCTTACCCCCGGTTCCATAGGCGTCTACCATGTTATGATCCGGACATCTATGGTCGACCTCTACGGCATCAGCCCCGAGCATGCCCTGGCCTATGCAACCGTAACCCATGCGATTAATTATTTTGTTCAGGTTGGATTCGGAGCTTTATTCCTGATGCGCGAGGATATAACGAAAATTCCGTTCAGCGAGAAATTCATGCATATTGACGATGAAGTACAGGCCAATACAACTAAATAAATACAGTGAGATAATGAATCAATTAAGATTAAAGAGACACGCAGGCCGCCGCCTCGGCTCGGGGCATCTTTGGGTGTTCAGCAATGAATTGGACAGTTTGCCGGATTTTCCGCCGGGCAAGCTTGTGGAGGTTATCGACAGCCGCGGCCAAAGCTATGGCACGGGGTTTTATAACCCCAACAGCTTAATTTCCGTCAGGCTGCTGTTCACCGATGAAAAAATTGATATTGATTTCTTTGCCGGCAGAATAAACAAAGCGAACCTGCACAGAAATGTGTTTTTCCCGGATGAGCAATGCTATAGAGTCGTTTTCGGTGAATCGGACTTCCTGCCCGGGTTAATAGTAGATAAATATGATGATTATTTGGCAGTACAATATTTATCGGCAGGAATTGAAATTAGAAAGGATACGGTTATCGAAGCCCTGCTGAAGGTGTTTCCGAATACCATTGGCATAATTGAAAAAAATCAGTCCCGCCTAAGGGCGATTGAAGGCCTGGAATCATACGATAATACAGCGTATGGCACAATTCCAGATGAAATTAATATATCGGAATATGATATTAAATTGTCAATATCCCTGCTGGCCGGCCAGAAGACCGGATACTACCTTGACCAGAAATTGAACAGAAAGTACATTAGAATAATTTCACGTGGAAAAAATGTACTTGACTGCTTTTGCAACCAGGGAGGCTTTGCCCTTAATGCAGCTAAGGCCGGAGCCGGAAACGTATTAGGCATCGATTCCTCGGAGGAGGTTTTGCATAGGGCAAGAGCAAACGCCGGGCTAAACGGGTTTGATGCCATAGATTTTGCTAAGGCCGACGTTTTTGATTTCCTCGAGAAAGAAATATCGAACGGTTCCGAATGGGACGTCGTGGTTCTCGACCCGCCTGCATTTGCAAAGAATAAGAAGTCCGTACCAACGGCGCTTGCCGGATACCGAAGGCTAAACAAATTGGCATTGCAAATTATACCGACGGGCGGCTACCTGGCCACTTCAAGCTGCTCCCAGCATATATTGGAAGATAGGTTTGCGGGCGAGGTTCAGTCCGCTGCCTCAAGAACCGGCCGGCAGCTAAGGCTTATCCACCGCGGCACTCAGCCGCCCGACCACCCAATACTATCATCAATGCCCGAAACAGCATATTTGAAATTTTTTGTTTATCAGGTGATTTAGAGTGGCGGAATTATTCTTACAAATAGTCTATAGGTGTTTAGGAAAATGATACACCAGATAGAGACAACCCCTATTTTTCGGGCAAACAATTAATCGATATTCAATTAGTCTTTACTGATGTTGAGAGTAACATTAGGAATATACTATGAATGACTTCGTTTTTAAAATAAAATCTTCTATCTCGGAGAGCATAACAGTCAAAACCGCTTTGATGAATAACTGTATTGCGGAGATTGAGGCCATCGGTAAAAAGCTGGCTGAGATAATTGGCAGCGGCGGCAAGATAATGTTCTGCGGCAATGGCGGCAGTGCGGCCGACAGCCAGCATCTTGCAGCAGAGCTCGTCGTCAGGCTCCGCAGCAGCATCAACCGCAAAGCCATCCCAGGGCTGGCTTTAACAGTAGATACATCAATCCTGACCGCCGGCGGCAACGACATAGGTTTTGCCAATGTGTTTGCACGCGCGGTGGAAGCTTATGGCAAAGAGGGCGATGCCTTAGTTGCCATATCAACCTCGGGCAATTCGGAAAACGTACTGAATGCCGTTAGCACGGCAAAGCAAAGAGAAATAGTAACTATCGGGCTTCTGGGCGGGTCGGGCGGGACCATTCTTTCGGAGTGCGACCTGACGGTTGTTGTGCCGAGCAAAGTAACGGCGCGGATACAGGAATCGCATATTTTGATTGGCCATATATGGTGCGAAATGATAGAGGAAATTAATTTTCCGGATATGTTCTAAAAATTGTTTGGCAGCAATTCAAAAAAAGCCTAATTTTGCACTCGTTCTTTTTTGGCCACCTTAGCTCAGTGGTAGAGCAGCTGATTTGTAATCTTCTATCTTATGCCGTAATCTGCTAAATAACAGCGTTTATTGATTGATGAGTAACCAGTGAGTAACCAAACAAACAGCTACGGGAGTGGAAATGAGCGATTGTTATTCAAAACAAGAGAGAAAAGCAATTAACAGGAATTACTACTTACGGAATAGAGATACAATCATTAAGCGTTGCATTAGGAACTATCATGCGAATAAAGATATTTACTTAGAAAAGCAACGCAGAAGAAGGGAAATGGACAGGATAAAATTGCACATGGCCGATGCTATGTTAGTTAATAATGACAGAGTATTGGACTAAATAAACTATGAAAAACGTTTTTCATATATCGCTAATGCCTTACCAACAATACATATAAGCGGCTATGAAAAACGTTTTTCATACGTCTTTCTTGGATACATACCTATAATACATTATTATTGCAGCAAATGTAAAATATTGCTGTAATACTAATGACCTACATTCAGACACCAGGGACATATTTATCATCCGACAGTTGTGACTGTTGCGAGGACGAGCAGATCGTTCTGCAGTCGCTTTCTTCATTGTCAGAGAATGATGATAGTACGCCGATTGATTATCCGTTCAAGGCTTTGGTTTCATGGGTGTTCGGTCAGCTTGGACATAGCTACTACCAAGCGATTGCAGAGATTGCCAGCCGAATTAATTACAACCGAGGTTTCAAATGCTATCCCTTTCAATGGGATATGCTGACAAAAGCCTGCTTCAGAAACGATGAAATTGAAATCGTAGTTAACACCTACGGGAATCTCGCCCTCAAAAAAATAATTCAGGAATACAGCGAAAAAAAATTATCAGAAGCCGAATTGAATGTCATTATTCAAACGGTGTCCGAAGTAAGTGGAAAACCGTTAGCAAGGGTTGAGCTTATTCTTAAAAATTTATTTTGGGCAACAAAGGACGGTTCGGTGAAATGGGATGCACTCTTGCGGCCAAATACTTATCAGTCGTATTATGAAATGAGGACAGTCCCTGAAGAATGGGACAAATGCTTCTGGGATTGCAAACTAAAGAACGCTCTGTTTGGTTCGCTCAAATGGATATTTATTGTCGGCGGTATTGTCGGCGTTGCTTATGTATATCCAAAGCTGCCAAAACACTTGCAGCCTCATAGGAAATTGTTGAAAGGTAAAGGGGATAAATAATGAGCTATAATTATGACAATACGGTTGTTCAAAGAATGCCTGCCCCGGTACGAGGGATGGACGGATTGAGCGGTGGCCTCAAGAAGTCCGTGCTTCCCTACAGATTAGCTACGTTTGAACTCCATAATCGAATTAATCATAATCGTGGTAAAAAATGTTATCCAATAAAATTTAGTTGGTTCACAGATGCCTGCTTTGACTATGATGAAATAAGGACTGTCATTGATGACTATATTAAATTACTCTCCCAAGACACTATTAAAAAATATAATGAGAAGACATTAAGCCAATCCGAATTAAATAATATAGTACAGAAGGTAGCACAAGCCTCTGGAATTATTAGGGAGCGGGCAGAGATCATTCTGAAGAATATGTTTTGGGCAATATATGACGGCGATATTAAGCATGATGACCTTGTCCGAGATGCAAACAATGGGGGAAACAACAATGGGGGGGCAAATCAGGATGGGGGGATAGATATTTCTGAACTTAAATCAAAAATATTGGTAGCAAGAGCGAGTAAATATGGTAATTGGATACTCGTTGCCGCTGCCGGTGTTGGCAGTATTGCGGCAGTTCAGTATTTCAGAAAAAAAGGCAAGAAAAAATCCCGCAGCAGGAAATAAATGGAACTAAAGCGAGAGAATATCGGCAGTGGTGATTCTGCTGTGCGGAAAACGGTTAAGGCTCACATGATACGACTGGCTCGCAGGGATGCCGGCGAGGAAGCTATCATTGAGCTGGCAATTAAATTTCAGAAAAAAGCAGACGACGATCTGCACAAAGCGAAATTAGCTCTTGATTGGGTTATTGAAAATATAGAGTACAAATTCGACAAGGAATTAGTCGAAAAATACTTCCCGGACGAAAAGAAACCGGAATCAGTCGAGTTTGTCACAGCCCCGGTTCACCTGCTGAAAACCAAAGAGGGTGACTGCGATGATATGTCGGTATTGTTAGCGGCTTTTTATATCGCAATGGATTTGCCGGTGAATTTCAAAACGATTGCGTGGAAGGAAATTGAACCACGCAAGAAATCGAAAGACGCTTTCAGTCATGTCTATACCGAGGTCGGGCTGTTTATTGATGACGAACCATATTGGATACCGAGCGATCCGGTGATTAAGGAATTCGGCAAGGAAAAAGCACCCGTGAACAGAGCAGAAATATTTCGAGTATAAATTATTATCAGCATATAGGGGAAATAACGATGGGATACAACTCAGGAACAGCTATTGCGAACCGAAATAGAAGTTTAAACGGGCTGGCCGGTTGCGGATGCGGCGGGGCCCCTGTAATGGGACTTAGAGGACTTAGTGCATTGACTGACGAAATGACGGCGAAAGTCCTTGCCCATATCAACAATCTTACGACAGCCAATATTGCGAATATCGCAGCCAAATTGGTAGCCGGCGACACAACACCTTTGGTCAATGAATTATACAATGCGGTCAGGGCTGCATGTAATACGGGAACCGAGGCTGAGGTTAAGAAAAAAATCACAGATTACATTGCGACTATGAATCCGGCGGATTATACGGCTATCGGTGCTGGTATTATCACAGGCAACAGGGATGCACTTATCAGCCATGCTAACGCTGTAGCTAATAAGGTATGCTCGGAGACTTTCCTTGAAAAAATAATCCCTGATGAATTAGAAGCAGGTTTCAAAAAGCATAAACCGACGTTGATAATTGCCGGTGCTGCACTGATCGGTGTTATTATTTTGAAGAAACTAATGATGTAAGGTGACGCTATGAGTTACAACACAAGCAATGGAACATTGAGCGGAATATCGGCATTGCCTTACGGCGGTGACGGAGCGGCAATGCTGCCTTATAAACCCGTTGGGCAAACGGTTGTGAATGGGAATACGCCGATAGTGCCATATAAGCCTATTGGGCAAACTGCGGGTTGCGGTTGCGGTGGTAATTGCAATCATAACAACGGCCTGTCAGGGCTTTCGCAGGACGATATGGCGAAGGTGGCACTCGATCATTTCCAGAATCTCGGATTAGCAAAGCAATTATCCATTGGTGGTGGAATGGTGTCTGGCGATTTGAATCCACTTGCAGAGGAAATCGGCATTGCAGGGGCGAAGATTTGCAAGAAAGGGACTATTGAGGAATTAAAAGATAGGTGGGTTGCCGGCAAGGATTGGGTTTATATCGGTGGAATAAGTGTATTGAGCATGGTGATATTGAAACTTGTGTTGAACGCAAAGAATTCGAAGAAAAGGTAAAGTGGAAAGATTATGTCTTATAACGATGAAAATAACAGTGCAGGCTATGATACCGCTATATCTCAACCTCCCATACGTTTTGAAACTCCTCTGAGGATCAGGACGGGGCAAGTGTCTGATTGCCTGAATCCTGGCAGCCTATCAGGATTGACGTTGAGGGAAATTAAAATTGATCTTGCTAAGAAATTAGCAGAGCTGACACCGGAAGAACAAGAGAAAATCAAAAAAGCAATGGCATCACGGGATCAAGATGAATTAGCGAAACAAGTAAATAATATTTTAGAAGAGACATCTGTCGAGGAAAAGACAGGTTTTGGGAAATTTTGGGCTGAATATAAATCGTATGTGATCGGGGCAGGTGTCAGCCTTATTGTATTAACAATCGTAAAGAAGTATATCTGATATGGATATAGCAACATTAGAAGACCGTAATCTTGGTACAGTATCCGGCTTGGGCGGCTGGGGAGCTGATATGAATAAAAAGTGGGGAGGGACTACAGCATCGCTTCATCTGCAACCTATTCGTGAACGCAAGCTATATCATTATAACGATATTACGAGATGGGAAGATGCGAACGGCAATTCACCGAAAATCAAAGCAGAAATTGTCCGGCGTGGTGCCGTGCCGCATTATTCCATCCTTGGCCACTTGGGGCTTGCTCAACAGTTCATCAGAGGCGGAGATGTGCATATCTTCACCGATGATGTTGGGAACTTAATAATATTTGGGCTTTATGAATGCCGGAGTGATGACGTCCGGAAATGCTCGAAGCCTTCAAGGATGAGGGTGTTATATGATGCTGGAGTGCTGTTCAAAGATATTAGTCCCAGTATTGTTAATAAAACAATGGTCAAAACGGATAGGAAGACAGGTTCAGGATGGCCCGGCGAGACTACCAAGAATATATTTTGGGATAAAAAATGGATGAACAAAATGATACAGCGGGAAAATGAGGGGTTCTCTCCTGTGCCGTATCTGTATTTTGTTTATGATGTTAATCCGGTAACATTTAGCAGTGTTGTGATGGACATTGCGAATGTAGTATTGGCTTCTGCCGGCATGATTGCCAATTTCGTGACGGGCGGGGTTGTTAGCCCAATAGTCAATGCCGGTGTGAGTGTATTTACCAAATTGGTTGCGGGAGTTGCCAAAGACGGGAACATAACGATCAATGATTTAACTGATGCCGTCGTTGCTTCAGCCCCGATATTGCTATCCGAAGATGACGTAGCCGCTACCCTGAAGAAAAATGTACCGATTGACATAAAGCCTCTTCAATCATTAGTCGAAGAAGGTGCTTTGGTATACCAAGCAGCGGCAAATGATGATCACGAATCTGTCTCGAAGTTGCTTGGAATTGATATTCGTTCGTTGGCCGGCCAGTTCCTCATGGCTGACCTGAAAAGTTATGATACTTATTCAATAACTGGTTCGGCACAGAAAAGATTATCTGATGTCGAAAAAATCATGCAGTCGGTGCAAAATGCAGATATGATGTTGAATATGACAACGCAATACGACAGAATGAGCAGGGCGGCTTATGTCGAAAAAAACGCATTAATTCATCACCCGATTCAGCAGTTTTTGATTAATGCTCAGGCAAATGTACAGATTAATAGCATGACAGATGAATTGAAGGGATTCATTGCCGGGTTCCCCAATGCTTTGGGTGCGGTTAAAATGATTGTACAAAACAATGATATGAATGTTCAAGAATTTAACGCTCTTTTGAATATCATTACGAACAGAGATATAGGGAAAAACGATTTAGACCGATTAACAACAGACGCTTTAATGGAAAGGGCGAAGCATTATAAAGGCAAAAAATTTGTATTGCCATCGAACCTGCCTAACCATTTGATCGATACTGTTTCAGAAAAAATTAACAGGGAACTGCCTGGCGTAACAGTAATTAATCCAAAGAAACAGAAATATTACAGGGAGTTTGTATAATGTATAACAGAGAAAATGTAGTTGCTACTATGCGTAAGCCGTGCAGTCAATCCTGTTTGCCAGACGATGCCGACTGTAACCCATGCGATCAGTCTCGTGGCGTTGATGGGACTGTGAATGTGAATTTAATATTAAACTCCGGCAATGACGCTTCAAGCCGAATGCCAATCGATGCAAGTACGCAGTCTCCGGTATTTCAGCCATACGTTTTACAGCCGAATATGGTAACGCCTACGATGGTGCAACCGATGATGATTGAGCCGGGTATTTATGAAAATAAATACAATTCCGATGTCAATATTCAATATCCGGACGGGAGTATTGTAGAAAGTGGCGACGGAATTATCTATGAGCCACAACCCGGCAACGGACAGCATATCCCCGAAGGCCATCGCCATAATCAATTCCAATATATCGACAGAGCGAGGGTGACAAAGAAAAGTTGTGTTGAGAAGTTTTACCCAGAGTTTATATAATGAGTTACAGAACTGCTAATAACACGATCCAGGGATTGGGGCAGGTTGATTATAACGCTGTCCTCGATCCGCTATGGGCTGATGCCAAGCGTGCTACCGACAGGTGGTCGCAGTCCAGCAACAATCCGGCTGTGCCGTTTCTCAATAAGATGTGGGAATTGCTTGGGGCTAATAATTGGATATATCGACTGGGCGGGGGGGCCCCCATCAGTGGGACTACATGGGACTTTGGCGACTATCATATATCTTATACCGCAACGAACTTTGACGGGGGTAACCATCCGTCCGGCATTCCTGAATGGAATGGACAAAATCAGAGAGACCCGTACGGGCATGGCTGGCGGTTAAACTTCACGATATGCAAGCGGCCATTTGCGGGTGTGTTGTATGGCGATAGAGAGCAAGCATCGCAGACCACACGTAGGACAGCTTGGACACCCGGCCCGCCAAAAATAAATAAATTCCCTCCGATTTACGATCGGGGTCTCCCGCTTTGCGGAAACGAAGTGCCTATTAATATAGGGTGTATCACAGAATCAGTATTGAAGGGTGATTACTCGATAGACAAAATGGTTAATATGTATAGTGCGGCGGCTGATCCACCGAAGGTTGGTGATGATGGCAGCCTTTACCACAACTATTATATTATGCCTGACGGCAAGATGTGGGGCTATTTCGGCGAGGGCAATGGCGAAACTATATACTGCTACCTCGGCAAATTGGACTGCCTGCCATTTGCAGCATTTCTTATGTATAATTCGTGGCCATCTGAAACATTCAGACATCCTTCCGGGAAGTTACGACTGGTAATGCCGGATGGCAGGCAATGGCTATATGATGATTCAAGCGATGAGCCTAAGGACGATATTCGGGCAGATTGGATTAATAAAACAGGGCGAGTATGCCCTTTGACCGTAGAAAATTGTTATTTAGAAGCAGATTTTCTTAGAATATATGGCAACCCTGTTAGCACTGGCTACGATACCGGCAGAGGATACCGCTTGTATTATATGCAAGACGGGTCGGTATGGCATATGGACGAAGACAACGAATACCGGATATGTCCTTATCATTCAGGAAATCCACCCAAAGATAATCCACCAACGGATGGACAATGTAATTGCAATTGTGTTGAAGAGACAATACAAGAGACATTGTATCTGAATCCAATCAGGCAGAATGCCGATGACGTGCCGATTAATTTAATCAAGACTACGAGAATATGCGATCCTGCTCCATATCAGGAAACGGTTAAAACAGATTGTGATGAATTATTGCCTGATATTGCCCGGCAGATGGCATTGATCCGAAGAGGTATTACACCGACGCCACAACAATTTGCACCTGGCACTACGCCTGGCACACAACCAGAGGAAATATTTTATTTCCCAAATAATATTGGAAGAATAATTTAAGAATAAATCTTGAGGAATATTATGTATAGAACAGATAATCCAAACGGACTAAGCGGGTTGGGGCAGACTAACCCTGACTGCCCATGTACCTGTGTTGAAAAAACAGTGAAGGAAACATTGTATATAAACCCAATTCGGCTTTCCGGCGATGACGTGCCGGTAACTGTTGCCAAGAGCGGGCGGAGATGCGATCCGATACAACAGACATCTGAATACGCTTGGGATTGCGAGACACTGTTGCCAAACATCAAGAGGAGCATTGAAAACAATCGTTACCGTGCAAGGGGTGCCTAAAACGGGCAGTAATTATTAAGCAAGCGAATTATTAACTAATAAATTAAAAGGGGAATATTATGCCACCGGACTTATGGATACCAGACGGAACAAGAGCATACCAGGGCGGAGAAACAGCAGGAGACTCGGCAACACGCCCTGGCGGAGGTGGAGTGCCTCCGAATAACACACAGCCTTGCCCGTGCGATTGCCGGGATGTAGTGGAGAACGAAACATGGTATATATCCAGGTCAGCATCGCAATATGCAATTCCGTTTGACATTACAAAAACGCACATGAATTGCGACCCGTATGAGGGCGAGCAAGTATACGACCCGAAGTGTCCTGAATTCACCGCAGCCCTTCAGCAAATGGGATATACGGGGGTCAAGGGCATCAGCGGGTTGAATTGCGGCCACACAATAAGCGGATTAGCAGGCTACAAACCGGGTGACGGCGAAGCAAAAGCGAAGGCAGAAGAGCAGCCATATTACAAAAAGCCGGTACTGGTTATCGGGGCGGCTGCCGCAGTAGGCGGACTGACATATTTGTTTCATACAATGAATAAATAATGAGGGTAGCGAAATGTATCGTGCAAGTATTTTAGAAGGATTGGGTGGGGCCGAATATGACCCTTTAACCAATCCGCCCGGTGACACCGGACAGCCAACTAAATCCGATGAACAGAAATGCACAGGCGAGGATTGTTTGGACGAATGCAATGTGTATTGGCCTTTGTGGGGAGGGCTTGTATTTGTGCTATATACATGGTTTTTGCCCAAGCTAAGTACAAAGAGATAATTAACAATTATATAATATATATCTATGGAGGATTTTATGAAACGCAGGAGGAAAGGTAAGATTAATTTCGGTGCTAATTTCAAAAAAGCCACGGCCCAACCTGCCATTAACGAAAGCCTTTGGGCTTTGCTGGCTCTGCCATTGTGGATAGTGCCATCGTCCGTTCTCAAGCTAACCGGCTGGAGTGGCTGGGCGATGAGTTTCGCAACCACATGGCTGGCCGGGGCATTGTTTGACAAGCCGGCAATTCGATACGCCGCAGTAGGACTGGGCATTACTCAGATCGGTTATACGAAAATGAGCGGTGCTTTGAATGACATAGGCATACCGCCCTGGCGAATGGGCGGCGGAGCCGATTACAACGGACAGAAGATAGAAGCGAAAAAGGACGAATCCGGCGGGGCAGCAGGGCTGTTCGGGATGCAGGGCTATCCGAGTCCGATAGCATTACCGGTGCAGGAAGGGGCAAGGGTGATTAACACACCACAAGGCCCGATTATGAGCAGACCCGCACCTGAATTGACAACAGCACCAGCACCATCGGATACAATGATGGGCATGAGCGGCTATAACGCTGACGACGGCGGCCAGCTTAACGACAATGTAAGTTTAATGCCGGGAAGATTCCAGCGGCCTACATTGCATGACGCATATAGCAAAGTGGGTTGAATAAGACATTATTTTAATTAACAGTTATTAATTCATTTACTAATTAATGGAGTAGATTATGGAACAGAAATTTCTACCGGGCAATGAAATAGTTGCGAAACCCGGAGCGCCACCACCAGGGACAAGGAGTGAGGACACCGTCTTGTTAGGCTTCGATACAGCTTATTGGGCATCCGGTGCAGTCACAATCGACGAACAGCAGTTGTTTGCACAGTCATCGGTGACAAAAACACCGAGATACAGGAGCTTCGTTTTTGATACGGAAGCTCAAAAGAAAAACATGATAATCACGGGGCTTAGGGCTTCGCATATCATGGAGTTTGCAGCTCTTGGCACAGCACCGTCTGCTGTCAGCCAGATGGTATTTGAGGAATTCTCTCTTTTGGAGATTACACTTCGTGAGAAGAAATATCCTTCGATACCGCTTGCTGAATTGCTGCCATACAAAGGCTACTGGAACGGATCATCTGTCTCGCATCAGTTGAACGATTATCCGTATTACACACTGCCGGAGCCGATAATTGTTCCTGAAGCAGGTAACATCGACTTTAACTTCTCACCGCTTTCGGGATACACTACCGGTGCGTCGAACAACAGCAACCCGCAGTTGCCAGGACTTGGATTAACAAGCAACTATGGCTTCTTTATCAAGTTTTATATCTATGGTAAACAGCGTAGAGCTATTGCGTAACCAAGTGGTTGGTGGATTGATTTTAATAATCTCTGGTTCTCCCCCCGGTTGTCCGGGGGGCGGATCAGTTTAAACAGAGAGGAAAGCAATGGAAGCAAAAAGTCAATTATTTGGCTCTAAGATATTTAATGTGGTCAAGTCATTGTCGGTTACGGCGACAACTGGTACGGACACCGTAGAGGAGTATTTGCGTACACCGGATTCGTATATGAAGGTAAATGCAATTCGTGCGGAGGTGTGGCACGGCGGCACTAAAATATTGCCGACTGCTCTAAATTTGGACAATATGACGGTGCAGCTTCAGGATGTAGGCGAATCGGATAGTTTGTTTGCCTCGAACCCGATTCATGTGTTCACATTGAATAAGCTCGGCAGCGGCGACAATTTCAGAGGCTTCGTTTTTGAGCCTGGAAAAAGGCTCAAGATAACATTTGTGCATGATGGTTCGGGTGCAGGGAATATCACTTCAGGCACACTTGAATTGCGTTTGATTTTCTCAGGCAAGAAAATTGAGAAACCCGAAGGCCGCCTGCTTTCATTAAGCCGGCAGTTCTATAATCATTGCATGAAATTCACTATTCCTGTCGATAGTGATGGCGTAACGCTAAATATGCCTGCTCCGGGCTTGGATATGGCTATCGATCAGATGGCAGTCGAAGTAATAAACAACGGCACGATAATTCAGTGGAACAGTGCCTCGCAGGATAAGTTGAATTTGAAGATGGAGGAACTGCAAGGCGATAATTTGTTCGGAACCGGCAGTATGGATGTCTTCTCAATGGAAGAAGTGGGAATGAATATTAACTTTGAGGGATTCAACTTCGACGCAGAGACCGATATTGAAGCGACGGTGAGCCATTCATCGGTGAATGAGACTTCAAACGCCTATACGGTAAAGCTAATATTTTCCGGCTCGCCCAAAAACGGAATATTATTTTAAGGGAACAAACGATGCTAAAAGCTCTTGATAGTACGGATTCCACTTACCTGGCCGGAGTGTATAAAAGCCGGTGGCAATCGGCGATTCTGTCTTGGTTTTCTTCTACTCAATCTACTCAGCCATCGGACTCTCACATGCCAGACCGTTGGGACGGGCTGATTTATGACAGCGGCGGTGTCGAAATGGAAAAGCTCGGTGCCGATGTTGCTTACACCGGTTCGGAAGATTTGCAGAATAATCCATATTCGGCACGTTTGAGACCTCTAACGGATTATAGCTTTCTGAAAGCAGCGAAAAATATAATGATAGTCAAATGTGTATTTAGTGCGTTTGATGCTACGAAGGTTGGCAGTTCTCATCAAACTACTGCCGTCAATACGGCTTTGTCAGATTCCCTGAGCAATGTAAACAACGCATACATACAGTCACGTTTTTTGAATGACATGCCTGTCACTTGGATGCCAAATTTATTCAGGCCCATAGTTAAAATCGGCGGTACGAATATCTTCAGGGAATTGAAGTTGTCGGCATTCGGCGATAATAATAACAATGAAGGTGATTTAGGGATCGGATGGCCACTTCCATTTGAGTTTCACAAATACGAAATGTTCAATGATCCGATTGATACTATTGATGTTGAGGCGGCAGTCGGGCAATTCATCGACGTTAGCGGTACTTTGTATTGCAAACGGTATCCGGTGAGAATGGACATGGTTGTTACATATCAGAAAAAGTAATATGAAAATGACATCACAGCAGGTGTACAATTTAATATTAAGCACCTCAATTTACATAACCGGACTGATAGACGATTTTGACGACATCGACCCGAGAGAACTGGCGGAATGGGGGCATTCGGTCGCCAAATACGAAAGCATGTACGACACGAAGGCCAAAAATCCCGCAAGCTCTGCTAAAGGGCTGATGCAATTAGTGGACAAGACAAAAGAATGGATGGAAAAGAAATACTATGGCGGCGAAATTGCCGAATCGAACAAAATGTATGACCCGAAATATAATGTTAAAATCGGGCTGGCTTATTTAGCGTATCTGTTCAACAGGTACAAACACGAAAGCGACCCCTGGAAACGGGCGGTAATCGCATATTATTATGGGCATTATAAGTCCGAAGACCCTGACGGATATTGGAAACGTGTATTTGGGTATAATAAAGAATTTGACTACGGAGATTTAGGGAAAGATTACAAGCCCGAATATACTGATTTACCAAAGCAAAAGGGGTTCTATTTAGAATTTACATGATACATGAGGCAAAAAAATGAAACGTAATATTGAAGCAATGAAGTTGAGCAATTTCGAGCGTGACCTTGTCTATACGATTGGCATTCCACGGACGAAATCGCCAATGGCAAGGAGAATCGAATTCGTATCGGGCGAAAACCCGATTACTCGTCATGGCAGATGGTTCCATGATAATGGCTATAAGAATCCGATGGATTATTTCACAGCTAATCCTGACGGCCTCGACAGGAAGGCGTATAGTGTTTACATCACTAATGGTGACGGCACATATCAGCTATTTTACATCGGCACACCTTCACTCGGCAATTCACAAAACACCGCACTGAATGACAATTTAACACACAACAGTTATGACCCGGGCAATTCAAAGGACATAAAAGATATGTCAGAAAAAATGTTTGAATCGCAAAATGAAAGTACCAAACAGCAGCTTGATACAATTAGGGATAACTTCAAGGAATTGATGGCAGGAAAAGATCAGCAAATTGAGATGCTCAGAATGCAGATAGAAAACTTGCAGGTAAATTCCGGAGGGAACGTGAAAGAATGGTCGGAGATGCTCCAGCAGGCACGTGAGGAAATAAATAGTTGGGCCGATAAATACGACGAGGTAGTCTCCTCGATGACAACGCAGATTATCGAAGCGGAACGAAGGACTAATGAAGCGGAGAAGAAATTTGAGACGGCACAGGCTGAATTTAAGGCAATGCAAGAGCAAAAAATATTTGAGAAAACGTTGCATGAAGAATTTGAGCAGGAAGCCGAGGAGACATTGAAGGGGTTAGAAGAGGCCAATGCAAGCAAGGGCAATCTTATTTCTGCTATTGCAAAACCCTTTCTTGAAAATGAACAGGTGCTGGGTTCTCTTGCGAATGCCGCCGCAAAATTGGTTGAGAAACTATCAAACTTAGGGCAGGGGCAGCAGCCCCCGCAACCGATGTATCCGCCTAATATGTCAATGATGAATAATCAAATGCCTGTGCAGAATCCGATGCCGAATTCAATGATGAACGGCGGTACCCCGGGCGTGGCAATGCCAAATGTTGTAAATCCAAATGTTGCAAATCCGGTTGTTGAAGATATGTCTGTGCCGGTGTATAATCCGCCCGTTATGCCGGGCGTGGCGACAACAGGCGAAGCACAAGCAGGAACGAATTACAACGGGCAGCCGGAACAATGAAAAAACTTCAATTAATGTCGGACGTGCCGGATACGATCATAAAGGCTCTTGAGCAGATTAAGTTCGAGAAACTGCACGAAGCACAACGTGCGGGACTTATTTACGGCATGATAAATTTTATTCAGCAAAGCGGGTATCCGTATAAATCGGCTGACGTTGAATCGGAAACTATAAATACGATTATTCCGGCAGAGATGATCGACACGATTAATCACCTGGATTTCAAGAAAATGACATCGGCACAGGTCAGGGTATTAAGGGAAAATATTATTAAGAGAACACCACAAAACTGGATAAGAATATGAACGAGGAAAACGACGGTAATGGAATGAGCAGGGAAGAACATATGAAGAAGAAGAAAAGGCGTATCGATCATAATAAATTTGCCATTCTGTTTATGGTAATCAATACGTTGTTTCTGCTTTATGTGATTGGATATACACATATTTCTTGGGATATGCTGGCATCGAAGATGTTCAACGTTTCGTTATATACGGTAATATTGTTTCTAATGATGAGATTTTTTAAGTCAAAATATGCAAGTACGACAAATAAGCTATGGGCCAATCCTATTGCTGTTGGTGTTTTCTTTATGGGCTATGCCATTGGCCTCGGCCTCATACTCGCTGGCGGATCGAGCGTGTGACAAGGCTCTTGAGTTCGACGGCATTAGAGAAACACCTGGCAAACAGAATACATCCCCTATTATTGATAAAATGATTAAGCGGGGCGGCGGCCGGATTGGCTGGCCATGGTGCATGTACTTCGTTTACTATGTAGTAGATGAAGTATGCAGCACGCTCGAAATCGACAATCCATTGAAAAGAACGGGCAGTGTGGCCGCACAGCTTCATTTTGCCGAGCAGAATTATAGGAAAGGCCTGAAAGTTATCTACCCTTTTGAATCGTATGCGAAATTCAAATCAATGAAAGGGGACATTCTGATCTTCAGGAAAGGGGGCAGCCTGAAGAAAAGCAGCCTGAAGGGACGATGGAACGGACATACGGCTTTTGTTGTTAGTCAGATTAATGACAATCTGCTTGCTACGATTGAGGGCAACACTAACAAAAGAGGCTCCCGTGAGGGCGACGGAGTATATCGCAAAACACGTAAGATCAAATCGACAGGCCGGTTGAAATTAGGAGCGATTGTCAGAATGGAAATTACGATAGAAATTACGGTAGATATACCGGATTATGTGAAAATACCATGTGATTTAGTGAGGAAATGAAATGATAACAACACCACAAACACCGAGCTTTAATTTAGTACGCTACGCACCGGACGTGGACGATACCCTCATCGCCGACGGGTATATATTGAAATGGGACGACGCTAACAGCAAGTTCGTCTTTGGTGCCGAATCTTCGGGACTGCCTGCGGGTAGTTCAGGCGAGACTTTATACCATGATGGTTCTGATTGGGTAGTAAATAGTCTTTTCTTAAATAATGGGAGTCAAATTGGGGTTGGTGTTGCTCCATCATCAATAGGGTTCCAAATAGTTTATGATAATTCTAACTGGGATGCATTAAAAGCACATAATATTTCTGGTAGAGCAATTCAGGGGGTCACAGAGAATGGTTATGGTCTTGTTGGTTCAATAGGCAATGCTGGCACTGGTTCAGCAATTCTATCTTATATAAATTCAGTAAATGCAGTTGACTTTCTTGAATGTCGCTATAATCTTGTTCCTGAAATTCGTGCAAGAATAGCGGCCGATGGATCATTCTATTCTCTCCCCCTCAAAACACAGCCATCCCATCCGGGGGCATACAAATCATTATTCGTGGACACTTCCACCGGCCAAATCTATTCGCAGGATGTGCCGGTCGGCGGTGGGGGTGATCTGTTAGCTGACGGCACAATCCCGCTAACGGCGAATTGGGACGCAGGCGGATTCAAAATCACGGCACAGCAGTTGGAATCTGACATTGTCACAGGCACAGCCCCGTTCGTTGTGGCTTCGACAACGGTAGTAACGAACTTAAATGCAGATACGGTCGATGGCGTTGAGGGTGCGGATATAAACGCTAACACAACTCATAGGGGATTAACCAATAACCCTCATTCAGTCACAAAGGCACAAGTTAGTTTAACGAATGTAACTGATGAAGCACAAATAGCAAAATCTCTCGGCACGACTAAAGGCGATATTATCGTATTTACAGGGTCAGCAATTCCGGCACGTGAGGCTATCGGTGCAAACGATACGGTTCTAACAGCCGATTCGGCACAGGCAAGCGGAATAAAATGGGCTGCTCCTGCAGGCGGCGGGGCGTTCACAGCTTTAACCACTGTAAATTCAGATGTTGAAAATACGGCTTCTGCAATAGACGCTGTTAAGATTACGATACCAGCCGATGATTGGGCAGATGGTGAAACGATATTTATGATGTTTAGAATAACAACATTGCAAAATTCTGGGGCGTCAATAAGTTTAAGAGAAATATTCAAATATGGTTCACAGGACTTATTCAACGAGGCTGCTAATGTGAGTAGCAGCACATTTGAGGGGAGTTCAAGTAGATACTTTATTGCAACCAGAGTTGGAAGTACAATTTGGTATTCAACACAATCATTAACGAGCGAAGCATTTACGGGCTTTAGGATTCAAGATAAAATTCCTAACGATTATTATTCCCTTGATAATTCAAGTGTGAGGCAAGGCCGCCGCACAGTTCAAGTTTTCAACTCGCAAAAAGATTTGGTGCTTAATTTGCAATGGGGTTCGGCAAATGCGAATGCTTATGTAAGAATCGAACAATCTCACGCTTACAAAATCGGAGGCACGGTATAATGGATATTAATACTATAACGAAACATTTGATAGAGCAAGGGCAATTACAACCCATGCCAGAAGGCATTACTCAAAGGACTTATGAAGACTTGGTAAGGACTTCCGAAGGCAAGAACTGGACGCCGCCGACAAAGAAAAAATTATCAGATACTTGGAAAATCATAGAACCTGATATAAAAGCAGCCGAGCAATTAATTCAGAAAAGAGAAAAGTTTATATCTGATAGGCAAACTGCTTATGAACAAGTAGGCGTTACACAAGAGACTTTACTTGAAGCCTTAGTGGAAAAAGTAGCAGAAAACAGACCGGAGAAATTAAACGCTCTGCAAATTAAACGAAATAAGGTGAAAACTGATATACCGAAACCAACGGGAATTTAATATCAATATTATGAGGTGAAATGATGTTTTGGCTTGGCATAGGTATCGGAATAGTTATCGGCATAGTAATCACATTAGTGATTAGATTTATGATCTCAACAACCGAATGGCATTAAGCAATTTAACAGGAGAAGAAATGCAAAACACAGCAAAAACCAACGGCACGGCATTCACCGAAGAAGAAATCAAAAGAATGCAAGAGCAAATTGAAGATGAAAAGAAAAAAGAGGAAGAACGGGCAACGGAATGCTGGGATAAAATTCAAGCTATCCTCGAAGAATACGATCTGGAATTAACAACATTCGCCGGGCGGCAGCACATAGCGGAAATCACTAAGCAAATGATACTCGACCCGACGATACCGGGTGCGATGCTTGACATTAAAATCGGGAAAAAACAGGCGGTCAAAGCATGAGAACGGCTATATTATTCAGGACTTATCAGATAAAATTAATAGGAGATTAGACATGAATATAGTAAATGAATTAAGAGATGAAATTGTAAAAATAGCGAAATCAAAACGATTAGGCATCCGCTTTACTGAAGCAAGCACGAGCGGTGCCGGCTATGGAAAAACATCTAAGATATTATTGTTCCCAATTAATGATCCACCCTGGGGTGTCCGAAGCAAAAGTGTTATAAAATACTGGAAATCCAACCAGGGTAAAAATGTAGGTACAACTAAAAATTCTGAACGATACAGAATATATCAAAAAGTAAAAATATTCTTAAAAAGATATAAACCATCGAAAAAAACAAAATAGGCAGCAAAAGTATGAGAACGGCTATATTATTCAGGGCTTATGACATGGATCAATCTACGTTGCTCCATTATTCGCAGTTGCAGAAGCAATGCAAGCACGTCCACATGCTCTACGACGCTACGGACAAACAGCCGGTTCACACAACGCTTGGTATGAATTTCACCGAAGACGATTACCGCAAATCGGGTTATCCGTTGGCCACACTAAAGCAGATAGACGAAATGCCATCTGCACCAAAAAGTTCGCAACTGATATATTACAACCCTGAAATATCTGTGCTATTGTTTTATAAGCAAAATCCGGGTTATGATTATTATCTGTCGCTCGAAAGTGATGTTATGTTCAATGGCGACTGGAACACGTTTCTTGATGCCATTGCGAAAGATGACAGCGATTTACTGGGGACATACACTACCCACGGGTGGGAGCGTGATCCCGAAACATTGAATTTCGATGTAGCGAACAAACACAAAGAAATTATGTTCGGGCCGGTTCAGAGATATTCAAATAAGATGCTTGAAACTTTACATAAAGAGTATAAATCCGGCAAGCACGGTTTCTATGAAGCGGTTGTACCGACAATAGCATTGATAAACGGGCTTTCGGTAAGCAATTTCGGGAAAGCAACTGGCAGGCAGTTCTACCACCCATTTACAATGTGCGGACATTACGTCCCTGCCTGGCAGGACATGATCGACATGGATAAATGGAAAAATCATCTTTTCCACCCGGTTAAAGACGAATTTTATAAGAATGCGGAGGCGGCCTAATGGACACGACAATAATAGCAGCATTAATATCGGGTTTCTTTGCCATTGTTACAATTGCCTGGGCATTGCTCGAAAGGAGCAAAAATAAAACATTAACAACACAAATTGAGGACAGCAAATCTACTCAAGGAGAAATATTGGACAAGCTCTCAATGCTCAAAAACGACCTGGCAAAACAGATAAAAGAAATTCAAACTGAATTCAATAAGGAACTCAAAAGGATTGAAGAAAAAACGGCAACGAACACAGAAAAACTTGTCAAAGAATTGAATAATCATATCAACGAAATATTAAGTAAGATCAATTTGGTTCATATCAAAACAGTCGAAGATAAGAAAGAACTGGAGGCGATGAAAGAGGATGTAAAACACTTGAAATCACTTTATAAAGAAGTTGCATCGGTTAAAGTAAGCATTGCTCAATTACGGGAGAAATTGAATAAATGAGGATTACCAAGTTCGGATATGAAATGATTAAGCAGGCTTCGGCAGACGTAACGCCGGAGAATATATGCTATGAAGTCACATCAAACCGTGGCGGCTGTATTGACCAGTTGAAATGCGAATACCTCGGCAATGTGGATTATTGTTATTCGGACAGGGTCAGCAACGAGGCGTATTGTGCTATTGTACTGTGGACATGGGGAATGCGTGCTATTCGTGCATTAGGCTACTCTGACGAATTATGGATGAAAAATAAAACAATGGGTGCGTTGGATATGCTGAACAGGGCAAGGAAAACTGGTATTGAAATCACAACCGACCCACAGCCAGGCGACGGCTTCTACCGTAAAAGCGGTGCCGCTGGTTCATCCGGCCACACAGGGCTTGTGGTTGCCGTAGAACCGGAGAAGAAAATATTCCACACCATCGAGGGCAATAACGTATTTTACTACCTCGGCAAGCGATACGAGGGAGTATGGGGCTGGAATTATCCATACGGATACATAGCAAAGAAGGGGTTCAAGTTTATGAAATATCAGAATATCTTCGATAATAAATTAATCAGTTACAATATGCAAACTAATGAAGCCGGGCTGACGGTTGCAGGCGATTCACACCAGTTCAATATGGCCAGTATGGGAACATACGCAGGGATCGCATTACTCGCAGGTGCCGGGATAACTAAATATATGGGGAAATGGTAATATGGCAAAGAGGCAAAAGAAGGAAGAGAGGCTGAAGCGGATCATTGTGACACCGGCAGGGCGGCGACGCTATCTGAAAATACTAATGAATAATCTCGATAAAGAGATTAAACATTTCGACGAATGGCACTTGTGGATGAACACCACAGACAAAGAGGATTTGAAATATATTAGGAAAATAGCGAGGGAAAACGATTGGATCAAGGCGATTAAATGCCCCGTTGATGTTTATAAAACGCTTACGATAAGTAAGTTCTTCCCGGTGGACGCTGTTGATCCCGACGCTGTTTATCTGCGGTTGGACGATGACATTTGCTGGATAGCACTTGGGGCTGTGGACAAAATGTTCACCTTCCGGATTGACAATCCTGAATATATGCTTGTGTTCGGCAATATTGTGAACAATGCAGTTTGCGGCCATCTTCATCAACGTTTTGGTGTGAATGGCTATGAACACGGCAAAAACGGCTATGCCTGCATGGATACTGTCGGTTGGTACAAGCCTGAGTATGCAGAGATGGTGCATAATAATTTTCTGGACAGAATGAAAAATCTGGGATTGGGGCAATATATATTCCCACGTTGGGAACTTTGGGACTACGAACGCTTTTCAATTAATGTAATGAGTTGGCTTGGAAAGGATTTTGCGAAATTCGGCGGCAAGGTAGATCAGGACGAAGAACCCTGGCTGACACATACATTGACTAAGGATAACGAGAGGATTGCCTGTATTAATGGCGAAGCGTTGTTTGTGCATTTCGCTTTCTATACGCAGCGGGAATTCCTTGAGAAGAATACCGATTTATTAAAGGAATATTATGATGCGAGTTTGTGCCGGTCGATATAATGTATAAGTACGCACCGCATATTGTTGTTTTGATAATAGCCATTATTGCAATAGCGGTATTGCCGAAGTCGTGCGGGTCTGAAACGTTTGTGCCGGGCGAACCTATTGTTGTTTGGGACACGGTATATAAAGAAATCCCGGGCGAAGCGATATTCATTTATGACACAGTTTACAGGGAACGCAAAATCTATATACCGGCAGAGGCCGATTCGACACAAACTTACGAGTTCCTTAATCTGATTGATTCTTTGCAGGCGAAGCTCAGGGCTATGAATGTGGAACGAATTGCCGAGTTGGATACGATTGTTCCGCCGGACACGATTAGCATCAAATATTGGGAATTCAAAAGCCATTGGCTCGTGGACATACGGCGTGGCAGCAGGATTGTAAGGATACCAAGCAAAACGATATATGTACCATTTGAGAAGCAAATATGGTACAATGAAACATGGTTTAAAGTTTTGTCACATATCGGGGCGGTGTATGTCGGCTATGAAGCGGGAAAGGGAACGAGATAACTATTTATACTAAGCATTTAATTAATCATTGTCTAAATAAATCAAGGTGAACGACATGGCTGCAAGACGCAGAACTAAAAAGAGCAAACTCTCCAACTTGGAAATATTTGGAGTTGGTGTTGTATTATTCGGATTGACCTACGGAGGCAAGCTGATGTTTGACAAAAATAAGGAGAAGAAAGCTATCGAATCTCCGGGTGTATCGGGCTATAATTACAGAATGTCCGGATAAACTATAACATTTTACATAAAGGAACACCACTATGGTCGAATCATGCGGATTAAGTGATTCCTTCGTTGAGGACAAATCCAAACAGATTAACAGGGCCTTGAAAATGCTCAAGGCCCCGTTCTTCCGGGACTGTTCGAGACTTGGAAACACACGGAATAAAAAGCAATTCAGAATAACCTGGGGACGATTCACCGGTTCTTGTTCATTAGGGCAAAAAACACGGTGGGAATCGGAAAAGAATATCACTAAATGGCTCAAGAAGAATCTTGGCGTGTCATTGATAAAACTGAAGCGGAACCCAATCGGCTACGCCCAGGAAGTTATCAACAGGCGGAAGAAGAAAACCGCCGACGAAAAAGCTAAAGTTCTGGCCACCAGACAAGCGGCTAAAGCAAAGGTGTCTAAGCCGTCTAAAAAGAAAATGCCGAGGGTGTATCTGAAGACTACGGAAATGCGAAGACTAAAACGATTGAAGCCGTATAAATCGCAGGCCAGAAATGATACTCTTGTTGAATATCTGGATAAGAATTTCGGCAAACTGAAGAAGGCGTTCTACGAATACTACCGTGAAAAACCGAATTCAACGATTGACTTTATGGCTTTTGTTGTGCGTGAATTTGGCAAGAAAGGTTATGTTAAAAGTCCAGAGAAAATGTCATCAAGAGAAAAAGACCGAATCGCTGAAGAAGATAAATTAATAGCTAAACTGGAAAAGAAGCACAAAAAGGAAGACAAATCACCACCAAAAAAAGCGAAAGCAAAAACTACTAAGAGAATGCCTATCGCTAACAAGGTAGAGGTTGGGGATTATGTTGATTTTGGTAAAAAAGGGAAATGGTATGTTCCTAATCCAGATTTTTCGGCAACGCACATGCAAGGTGTCTCTAATAAGTCCGCAAGATATACAGGTGGGGCGGAATACGAGATATTGCATAGGAAGCATGTCAAAAGAATAATTGAGAAGGGCGATGAAAATGTTTGGCAAGTACAGATGGCCAAGAAAGAAAAAGCAGCAGATGCCAAAACGAAGCAATCTAAAAAAGGTGGAACCACACCAACATCAAAGCCGGCTGCAAAGGATAACTGCCCGAAAAAGGAAATACCGAAAGCGAAAGTGAAAAAAGCTGCACCAAAACCAGAAGCGAAAACTACTAAAAAGGCAAAGCCAATGAAAATAGTAACGAAACCGACAGCGATTGCCCCTGTGAAGAAAATATCCGACGAGGATAAAAAGGCACAGCAGGCAATAAATCAAATAGCAGAATTACAGAAGATGTTGGAAAAATCACTTGCGAGTTAAACTAATAAACAGAGATCACCCGGGAGGAACTCATCACTATAATTCAACCACATATAGAACTCGCATTTGAAACCACATTCCGTAGTTATTCAAAATTATTGAGCAACTGGAACCGCAAGTGGCCTCGCAAAGCCGATACAAAACCATCATTAATGCGTGTCCTGAAAAGAATTCATAAACATTATATAGGATATGGTGCAGAGGCATTCAAATATAGTTTAGACGAATATATTAGGCTCTA
Source organism: Bacteroidota bacterium (assembly GCA_024278075.1). Classification (GTDB taxonomy): domain Bacteria; phylum Bacteroidota; class Ignavibacteria; order Kapaibacteriales; family UBA2268; genus JAJRTW01. Next base: position 50,284 of record JAJRTW010000155.1, read on the forward strand.
CTTGGATTATAGGTTCCAGGGAAAGGGAATCAATAACTATAAAGGTGATATCGAATCAAGAGAATATATTGTAATGTATTACGGACTTGATACGCTCCCTGAGCCGTATGCTTCATTGGTAAACGATTTTATTGGTCAAAGCAAGAATATATCATCTCCAACAATAAATTCAGGCAAGGACATGACATTAATGGAACAAGCACAGCACAACTTCGAGAAAATAACGAAGCTGTATTCATTGGCCAAAGAGAAAGGGAAAATCAAACCTGATATGATCTCCGCTCTTGACAATGGATTTGAGTCTATTGGTGACTTGATTGGTGTGGTATATGAACCGGTAAATATTATAAACCCAGATAAATTAAAGAAAATCAACTATGCACCCGGCAATACGACAACAATTGAAACGCCAAACGAATCCATAAAAGCAAAGTATGTGTTAGTGCCACTCATGGACTTAATAGAATCTAATGATCCGTATTCGTTTAAAAGGAACCCGGATTATCCTGAATTTTGCCAAACCAGGAATTATGCACAGACGAAAGCCGAACAAAATAAGGTAATTAGCTTTTCCAAAGATTTCAAACCGGAACATCTGATTAATAATTCGCCGGACGCCACAACAGGCCCACCAATTATCACAAAAGAAGGGATCGTGCTTGGCGGAAATGGACGGGCAATGATTTTAAAGCGAATTCATCATAAAAAAGGTTTTGATGAGTATTCTCAATTATTAGAACGGAATTTAGAATCATTCGGATTTAGTCCAGGCTGTGCGGCCCACATGATTCTTGCCCGCATGATTGATATTGACTATAAAAAATGTGCCGCATATAGTAATAAACTTAATCAATCGACTATGCAGGAACGGGACGCAGTGACACTCGGTATCGGCTATGCGAAGCAAATTAGTGAACAGGATTATACAACACTCGCAAAAATATTTGAGAATTCCGAAGAATCAACTTTTTCGGCCACACTGAATAATGCCGTTTCGCAACGACAAATCATTTCCGTACTGGAGAAGTCAGGGCTGATTACTCCACAAAACCGTACTCAATGGATTAGCGAAGGCACCGGCGAACTTTCCAAGCAAGGCCGTGCGATATTAGAATCCGTTCTTATCGGCTATATTATGCCGGATAAGGCATTGATGGAAGCGGCACAGAACTATACAAATAAATTAGTCAAGTCACTGCCATTATTGATACAAATTCACAATATGTCCGGCACGTGGAATATAGTGCCGGATATAAAAACGGCTATCCGGGAAGAAGTTAAACGACGGCGTGCAGGTGCGACAAAGGCGGATTATTTACGGCAGGATGATATGTTCGCAAGTGGCAAATCGGATATTGTGCCGGAGAATGTTCAATTAGTTTGGAAAGCCCTGGACGGTGGGGTATTGCAATTCCGTGATTTCCTCAAGAAATACATTCGCACGGCAAACAATGAAATGTCCGGCGGCTCGATGTTCGGCGAATCCAAAGTAAAATCAATCGACGTTCTTCGCAAACACATTAGCAATACAGGACTTGGTGATAATATGTCATTAATGCAACAAGCACAGCAGCAGTTCGAGAAAATAACGAAGCTGTATTCATTGGCCAAAGAGAAGGGGAAAATCAAGTCTGATATGATCTCCGCTCTTGACAATGGATTTAAGTCTATCGGCGAATTGATTGGTGTGGTGTATGAGCCGGTGGTAAAGACAAGGACACGGGAGTGGGCTTTGATAATGAGTATTCTGGACACACATGAATTTTGCATGCATAAATCAAATTCTTCACAAAGAGAACGTAAAGAATGCAGAGAATTAAACGAGTCCCGACAAAAGGAATTGTTAATACTAACATTGACAAAACCAATTAAGCCCATAATGGATATAACAGATTTTAGTAAAATTGAGGAAACAGTATATAATATATTATATGCCCGCAGACCTAATACTATAATATCACAGTTAAAGAAATATAGGATAAATCAAAAGCTAACTGATGAAATGATTCTTGACGTTACGGCTATATATATGTCCGGTGAAACAAGCCGAAATCAGCCGATATTCCATCGCAAAGTAGATGCTTTAATGAAGCAAAAGAAGAAGAATATTAGACTATGGAATAAGATGAGAGCTTATCTCCCTACTCTTGGTACGACCGATAATACATTATGGGACATAGCATTTAAGGAAAAAGGCGATATAGTATCGAGACATGGAGAGGAGATAATCTTTTCACCAACTTATGAAGAACTTATTTATTGGATATATGAATATAGTGATATAAAGCCAAAAGCTGAGACAGTTCCCAAACCACAGGAAAAGAAAACGGAGACTAAAACAAATAACAACAAATTCCCGTTCCCTGGCGATGCAATAAAAAAGACTGAATTTGATAAATGGTTCGAGACTGCCGAAAGGAACTACAAAGCTAAAGATTTAAGTTATTCTGCATTCCAGGAATTGGATGAAATGTTCGCTCCCATAGGTGAAGACGACCAGAAGGCCATTGTTCAATATCTGTTCGCCAATGCACCGGACAAACTTAAGAAATTAGTAATGTATGGTAAAAAAGCAGCAACCACTGGTTGGTGGGAAGCTGATAATATGAGTAAAAATGCACCTCCGACAAGTGATTTCGACGCAGGAAAAGATATTCCTGCTGAATTCCAAAAACATAGACGAATCAAAATTGTTGACTATGAATTGAAACCGGACAATGAAAATCTTTGGGGAATTATAGGAACAAGCATCAGTACAGATGTTCACCGCCCCCCAATGAATGGGGCTGAGTTTAATGATAAAGGTGTCGTAACAACTGACAGCTACCGTATCGCATTCATCCCGGGCAAAGTATCGAAAGTCAAAGAAGCAAAAATATTCAAAGAGACTAATTCTTATGGCCGAGAAAAGATTCATCCCGTCTATCACCCTGACGGCAGCTTTATTGATGAAACATTTGCACCCTGGGAAAGTGTTATTCCTAATATATCAACTACGATTGCAACGGCTAATACTCAGGAATTATTAAACCAATTATATACTTATAAATATTGGTTCCGTTGGGTATATCGAATTGGAAATGGCTATACAGCACCTGTGGTTATTAATTTTGATGGCAATAAAAGAATGTCATTCAACCCGGATTATATGCTTGATGCTGTTACATTTATGGCAAAGTTAGGAGTTGAAACAATCTATTTCCAGGTTGACATGAGCAAACCTGAAGATGCACCTACTAAGCCATTAATTCTAATAGGTAATAAGAATGCTACCGCAAGTGATTGCAAAGTCCCGTTCCATTTAATTATGCCTATACGATTAGATAATGAAGATTATCCCGATACACTGATTTATACCCGTATAGGTGCTGAACCTGGGAATGTAGGGCTGTCTGATGAACTATCAATGAATGCCGATCCTTTGCAAATAGCATTATTCGACGATCAGAGAACGCCCGGCAACATCAGTAGCCTCGGCGACGACATTCAACCAAACGACATTCAGCCGATTGAAGAATTACAACCATTGCAACCGATTACTCCGATTGCGACTACGGGCGGGGATCAAGCAGCCTCAATAAACAACAGCGAAGTCCCCGACCCGGATTATATTCCGTTCGACGATCCGAGGCATAATGTACTGCCTGAATTAGCAACGGCACAGGATATATCCAGTCAGGTATTTAGTAGCAAACCGTTGAAACTTGGCCGCACCCGAATATTGTTCGACAATATGTTGGATGATGCTAATATGTTAATCTACGGGCCAAGAGGCGAAGGCAAAACTACGTTTGCATTGCAATACATAAACGATCTATCGAAAAACGGCGATGTATTATATGTAATGACCGAAGAGGGTATAAGCACACGATTGAAAGAACGGCTCCGGTGGAATAAAATAAATGCAAAAAATATCAGCTTCCTCGAAACAAGAGACTTCCACATCCTGAGAGAATATCTCGATTCTGGCAATTATAAATTTGTAGTGATTGATTCGCATAACAAAATCGAAGGGGCTACTCAAAAACAAATCATCGAATTGCTTGATGAATATTCTAATATATCTTTTGTTATCATTGCACGGATGGACAAAGAAGCAAAAATATACAGAGGTGATTCAGATTGGGAATATGACGTTGATACTGTTGTGAAACTCGAAAAAGGGAATGCAACAACTATTAAACACAGAGACGGCCCGTCAGGTAAGATAATGCGGGTACTCCCAAGCAAAGCATGGGGACAATTAAATAATTCGCAATTAATAAATTCAAATGTTAAATCAGCATAAGGAGGGCATATCATGCCAGCAACAGCGAAAGTATCCACAAAGAAAAATGTCCGAATTTCCGGGCTGACAAAAAAGGATAAAGTTCAGGAAATAAGTGTGCCGGGACATGGCTCATTTAAAAAAGTCAAAGCCCGTAAATCTTCATCGGCTTCCAAACGCAAGGCATCGGCTAAGAAAAGCACTCCCTGGACACCAGCCAAACGCAAGGCCGCAGCCAAAAAAGCAGCAGCCACCAGGAAGCGTAATGCACGAAAGAATAGGGCATCGAGCCGTAATAAGATGTTATACGGATAATTCTTTCAATTTCAATCTATGGGGGGCATAAACGCCCCCACTTTATTATGCAACACTTCCATTTCAATATGACTGAGGAGGAGGCGAAATTTTATTTTCTCAAACTCTCCAAACGATTGCACCCGGACAAAAATAACGCCCGGGATGCTAATAGCCAGTTCGATGAAATGAAAAAGGAATATGACGACTGGCTCGCCATTAAAAGGCACTGGAAGACATTAAAAAAACATTTCGGCACACCGCAAGTGATTATTAGAGAAGTAGTAAAGAAAGTGCCTGTTTATTATCCGCAATATATCGAACGGCAACCACAGCCGATTGATCCACGCATAATGAATACCATTGAGAAATTGCCGGAAACGCTCGACAAAGGCATTGAAGCGGTCGGTGCCGCTATGAATTTGGTCTCGGGGCTAACCAAAGCATTCAAACAAGGCGGGCAATATTACAGGCAGGTGAAAAAGGCAAATAATGGCCGACTATAGATGACTATAGCTATAGTTTGCATAATTTAAGGCAGTGTTAATCAGGTATTCATCGTGTCACGATAAGCCTTTATCGCTTCATGGCCACCGAGTTTATTCAATTCTTGCATCCTTGACATAGGTGATTTGCCTCCATCACAAGGTTCAAAATTCTCATCTAACAACCCATGCTCTTGGGCAGTAAAGCAAGTGTACAATGCGTTATATCCAAGCCCCTCCGGCCATTTATTGGCTATGTGTTTGTAAATCCTCTCAGCTAACCCTATGCTGTCCACATGGACTCTAACTGTCTTGCGACCCCATGATATTGTTACCATTGGCCCGAATGCTTTAGCGAAGAATCTTTTAAATCTGTTCTCTGGCAGAAGAGCTTCTTTAAATAAATCTTTCCGGTGTGTGCTAAAGAAATCTACAATTATTTCGTTTTTTTTCATTATTATTATTCCTCCTAACTTTATTATTAATAATATTACTAACTCTGTTTCTGGCACTTCTCAATTAATTTATATAGGTCAACTTTGATTTGCAAATAGGTACCTTTCCATTTCTGGAGATTCGCCGGGTCTTTGGATATTCTAAGCGTCTCAGCGTTTTGCTCATCGAGGATTTCAGGCAGGTAATGTAAGTAGGTCATGCCTCCGGGTTTTGTCAGTATGCGTGTTGCGTAGTATTCGATCAATGACCACCGCCAGTTGAAATGCGTAACGCCGGGCTTCTTCCAGGCTATATGCGTTGCAATGGAACGCCACACGCCGAGCCATTCCGTCGTTATTCGCAAGAAGGCGTAGAACGATTCGAGAATATCGTAATGGGCTTTTTCGTCCTGAAGCCGATAAAATGTTATCACTTCAACAGAGAATTTCATTATTTCCTCATGCGACGCCTGCAATAATTGCTGATCCAGACCTTCGAAGCAATCCGTTTCGGACAATGTGGATGCTTCGGTGAACACCATGTTGCCGGAAGCCATCCTGTCGAATATTTTTTTGTATCTGTTTATCATTGGGAATCCCTAATTTTAGTAATAGTCTCAGCCATAACAAACTATATGCTTGCCTTCAACAAATTTATCAATAATATTATCTTTGAATCTTTTTTTCATGTCTGGAGAGTATTTCTTGTAATAACTTTGCTCAATTTCACTCACCGGCTCAGATGGGTAATTACTAAAATATTTTTTCCAATGCTCAAGCAATGTTGCCTTATCAGTTACACAGGGCGAATCCCACATATCGTCTTCGTAAAATTTATCGTTAGCCCCTCTGCGTTGGTAGCCTACTTTCTTAGTCCTAAGACACTTTACTTTTTTCTTAGATAGAGGAGGGTTTATAAATTCGATTGATTTGCCATCGCTATCTCGAAAATAATAAGTCGCCTCACCTACTTCTTCACCAAAATCAGTATCGAGCCATTCTAAATCTTCCAATTTATTATATCCTTTCCCCAATGCCGCCTTATTCAGATCGTATTCTTCTATTTCTTTTAAAAATGACATGTCTGCAAAATTAATTAATCCCGGGTGTTTCTCCATCTCAATATATTCCGTCCATTCCAGATTACTTATTTCTGATTCTTTTACCCACACGATCTCATATAATATGATATCTAAGCCCATCATTTCCTCTCCTTTTTCCACTCAATTAATTTATCCCGATAAAAAACAGTAATCATGCGGTTGCGTGCGTCCCGGAGGTAATCCCAATGCACACCTTCCAGAAGTTGTGGCCGGATGAAATACATCTTCCCGTCCTTCTTCTTCTGATCGAATCCCCTGTAAAGCTGCGACAGAGTAGAAGGGCGGATACCGAGCAATTCAGCAGCCGCCTTCGGGGTTATATTATCTAATATTGCTTCAACGTTCATTTTGCTTCAAGTTCTAAATATGTTTATTAATACAATGGCTCCTCCGTATTCCAGAAACATTTACGCTATTAATTCAATTACATTAGGATTAGCAATATCTCCCCGGATATTCCAGTTGAAATATCCGCATCGGGTAATATCCACTTTGTATTTCAAACCAATTCTCTTTATTCCTAATTGAACAGTTCCTGCAGGTTCTTTATCTACTGTATGATTTTCATTTATCATGCTATTGCCGTTTTTATCCACGCCCAAAGCCCAAGGAACAGTCCAGAACCACTCATTAGCTGGCATATTTTTAATAACTCTCTCCAAACTCTCTTCTATCATTTTTTGCGGGAATTTACTTTTATCTTGTTTCTTCATTTTGATCCGCCTGTTATATTTTAATTATATTGAATAATTATATTGAACTTTTTTTTGGAATGCAGGCAGGATTTGAACCTGCGTAACGCCGCCCGTTCTGCATTCGAGGGGTTATAATATAGAGTCGTAACCTGCTAATGTGATGAAACTTTATATTTATTAATTATCTCAATTATTTTATTTTCTTGCCTTGCTTGTTCCTTATATTTATCAGCACAATCTGTAGAAAAGTCTACAGCCATACAAGCATAGTTTGCAGCTAAAACTGCGTTGGAATAAGAGTTAGCGTAAGTACCATCATGAATATTCTGATTATAATAGTAAGCAGTTTTCGCTGCAAATTCAGCAGCAAAAGCAGCGTGCGCAGGTGCAACATGTGCATCTTCATAATCAAAGTATTCAGCAGAATCTTTACCTGCTTTGCTTGCATAAGCAGCCGCATGAGCTGCAAATTCTCTGCCATCTTCTGTGTTGTAATTTAATACTGTTTTGGCTGCTTTTATAGCGTGTTTGGGGCTATCATTGCGAGGATGTTCTTCAATATAATAATGCAGAACATTTTCAGCACAATCGATAGCAAATTCTAATACTATTTTTTGTCTCAGTTCTTCGCTATCGATTCTGCTAACTGTTAGGTTTTTTATCAACCGTGCTGTGAATTCTTCTGTTAGTAAGTATTTCATTTCGATTTTCCTGTTTATTGTCAAAACATTTTCCCCGGCGAGAACAACACTGTTTCTTTATACCAAAATTCGCTTAACGGGCCTTGCCCCGTGTTGTTGATTGTTATAGTGTACAACTTTTCCGCTGGATCCGGCTTATAATTGTAAGCATGTCTTTCATTGCCCAGGCCGGTGGCATGGGCAAGCACGTAACAGCGTGCCGTACCCTTCGACACGTTGTTAAATACCACTTCTCCATTGACAAATATTTTTGATATTTGACAATTTCCTTTCATTGCGTCTTCTTTTATTGCCTTGACCACGAGTTCCCAATGTACTCGTGGTACCTTATATGATGTTATCCGCAGAGTTTCATGCACGGATACATCATTATTGTTGTTGCTTTTAAATCCCATCTGCTTTAATTCTATTGCAACCGGATTGATGTCCCCCCGACGGTCTTCTATTCCGTCTCTGGTGACGCCCACGACGCCTTCGACTCGAACCGCCGTGGTGTCGTCCCACGGGTCATCGATGTTTGACACTTTTAAAAGGCCGCTTGGCCAATATGCTTTTACTCTATACTCGCAACCGATGGCTGTGAGTATAACATCTCCAATTTGTAATTCATTTTTCGAAAATAATGCTTTTTTCATCTCAATTCTCCTGTTTATTGTGTCTTGTTCTCAAAATCCCTTTCTCGTCCCTTTCCCTTATAATAACCCGTTTTGTATCCAAGTGTTCTTCTGACAATCCCATCCACATCACTTGATCCCCATTTGCATCATATTCGGCTTGCCGATAAACACCGTTTCTTTCCCAAAACCTTACTTCATTTCAGTCTCCATTTGAATTATTTATCCCATTCTGGCATATCTTCCCAAGCTGCAATCATATCTTCATTTGATTATTGATAAAAAAATTCTTGAACTCGATTTGGGATGCAGCCAAGATTTGAACCTGCGTAACGCCGACCGCTCTGCATTCTGTAGCATTATTGAAGTTTACCGTCCCAATCCAGTACCGGCCCGTCATTGTATCCTAACAAATCGTGAAGGTCAATGAGACAAAAATCATATAATATTGTCATTTTACCATTTTCGTCATATTCTCTCACAATTATCCTCCTATCCAATTTCGCTTTTCCTTCGCCTTCTCCTTGTCCCCTCCACATAATTTCCCTTCCCTTTTCGTCATATTTAGCTTCCCACCATTGGCCATCGTCCCCCTTGAATTTAATTTGATTTTCGTCTTCGTCGTCTTCCGCTTTCCAAGATTCCTCTGCCATATCATCTTGGAAATAAATGATGTTTCCATCATCATCTTGATATTCGAGAGTATGATCTGTCCTTATTCTTTTGCACTCCCATTGATTTTGAGGCTGCCATACCTCAAATTCACGCTCCAGAATTTCTTTTAATTCCTTTGCTATTTTTAAAGATATTGTCGGTGGGGTGAATGTTGCCTGCTTTTCCATTTCAGTCTCCATTTGAATTATTGATAAATGCTGTTTCTACCCTATATAACGAATGCTTCTCGTAAATGTTTCAATAAATTACCATTTATTTTAAATTTATTTTCCATATCCCCCGTAACCCGCATGGCTACTCATTATAGCCCCTGCTGCTCTTTTATAGTCATAAGCCACTTTTCAGCGAAATACGAATCATCAAGCGTAGCTAATCGCCGTCCGCCGCCGTTATTGTCATTTTGCATAACGACAAGATAATAATTTTCATCATCAATCCTATCTAAAAAATACATGCCGGGGTCGTATATTTCCTGTCCATTGGAATAATCAACATTAGCAACTAAATAAAATTGTCCAAGCGAGACCTTCTTTCCGTACTCCACCTTGACCTGATAGAAAAGGCCTTCCGCATTATTAATTAATTTGCTGTCACCTGGCTTTTCGATCCCCTCGATAAGCTGAAGAAAAAATATTCTTGCCTCTCCCATTAATGGCCGTTGCATCTTACACCTTCGTTTTTAAAATTTAATCTTCTCCATAACTCCAATGCCCATAACCCTTTCGCCGTGCGAATGATAAAGGAATTCATGGAAATTTTGTTTTACTAAGTTAATCCTAAAAATTGCCCATGCAGCAGGTACACCACCAAGTAATATTGTGTCTTCCTCAACTTCTTTGTCATTTACATCATGGAAGGCTATGTAGCCGCAAGAAGCCTCAAGCATATAAAAACAATCCATCTGTACAGAGTCTAAATGATGATCTCCGTCGATCAGACAAGCGTCGAATTGTCCTCCCGAATCAATAATCAGTTCAGAATCTCCCTGTACAAAAATGATTTTAAATTCTTTCATTTTCTCAACGACGTAACCGGGCATAAAATCCGGCGTTATATCGCAGGTTGTGAAACTCATAGTCGGGTTGAACTGCCGGAGATAGGCACACAGAAACAATGTCGTAAATCCCTGAAAAGTGCCGATCTCCAGGAATGAATTGATCTGCTTATCGGACAGGTAAACGCATAACTCGGCCAGTTGCCGGGGAACCTGCCATAAACCGTATTTGACGCACTTTTCTTTTGGATAGGCAAAAGGGCTGATATATGCGTTGTCATCGCCGTAGAGCTTACGCCCGTCGTCATACAGCCCTATTTTACGGATAACATCGACGAGAAAGTCAACGTCCCTTAGCTTGCTTTGGTTGGCCGTGCCAATCTCCGCTAATGCGTTATTCACTATGTCCTGATGTTCTTTTGTCATTGTGTTTCAATCCTCATATAATAAAATAACCAAATTTCGATCTATAGTTTATGTTCAATTAAGAATGTCATCTCTTAATATTTTTAAATACATAACAGGATTCATTGAAAATGCTATTGCAAATCCTAACAAGGGCAAACCAAATGCAATTAGCATATCGGCCCATTCCCATTTTATAAAATACACACCGAGTGCAACAACTCCAAATAACCAGAAAAACGATATTACCATTAATGCGATTGAAACGCCATTATATAATTTAGTTTTTATTTCATTAAAAATTTGGTTTGCTTCATTCATTTCGTAATCAGCAATTAATAATCTGTCTTTCCATTCTTTGAGTTCTTTCTTTTCTCTTTTTATGTGCATTTTCATTTTCTTTCCTCCATATAAATTTAAAATATTTATCCCAATTGCGAGGGTTCTGTATGTTTTCGATTTGGTATATAAATTGAATTACACACAATGCTGTCTTTAGTTTTTACTAAATACGGTTTTCTTTTTCTGCATAAAACATTTCCATTTTTGCTTATTCCGTCGTGATGGATGCACTCTCTTTGTCTGCAATAAAAATCTTTTTCTTTTTTCATTTTGCTTCCTCCATTAATCCGGCAATTCATACCAGCATATTATTTGAGATAAATCGTAAATTTGATCGTCCCGGTCTTCGCTCGTCTGAAATATTATATAATCCTGGTTCTTGAATTTTATGGCATGTCCAAAATTTACTAAATCCGGCTCAAGCCTAAACAATAATGAACTACTATAATATTTATCACTGTCATCAAATTCAAATTCCGGCAGCCTTTCAGCCGGGTCTATTGCTATTAAATTATACTTTTCCATCATTCGCTCTCGTTTATATAGTGTGACCCTATTTAATTAATTTAATATCAATGATTGCACGCCATTGGCCTTCTATTTGTCTGATTATGCAGAATCGGTAGCCCTCTGTCAGTCTTATGTAAATATTAAATATCTTGTAATTAAAAATACACTTTTCCATCATTCCTCCAACTTTTCATACAACCTATGAAATTCATCCGATTGACACATACTTATCTCCCCATGCTCATCGATGACTATATACTTGCCAGATTCGACACCCTTATAAATATCAATACGATTTCTCTTAATAATATACAATTTCCGATCAGGAACTTCATTAGGATAAGTAGCTGCGGCCGTGAAAAAACGAACATCCGTACTCTTAACCCTATTTGCCCAATCGTTCATTGCGTCAATATTGTCGCCATCGTATTGTTTCGCATTAACAATCACTGGCACTCTTTTTTTATATACAGCCATCTTCACTCCTCCATTAATTCTTTAAAATCCTTACCATTGATAAAAGTATGCCGGAGCAATCGCCCGAAATTATCAAAATTGTCCTCTGTGCTGTCCCGCCGGATAACCACCGTTTGTTTGCTCAAGAGCGAATCCGCTTTGTCTTTTTGGAGAAAGCCTAACGCAAGTGCCGAATCGGACGTAATGCCCGCCCTGACGGCCTGGCTGTCCAGACGGGAACCACGCCGCACCTCGAACGCATCGAATTGCAGCACCCGGACACTAAACTCCTCGCTACGGTAGGCAATCGTGTACGTGTCGCCGTCTATCACACGTGCAACGACAACGCTTGCAGAAAAATCCATTAGCGGGTTAGGCTCTTGTGTGCATATCCGGCAATCCGCCGAACACCCGGTAAAGATCATCAGTAGAATCAGTAGCCTTTTCATTTTCAGTTCCTATTAATGATTAATGTCGATTAATGTCAGAGAATACAAATGGCTTATCACAATTAGGGCATATAAATACTTTCATATCCAATGTCGAGAATGAATAACACTCCCAATCATCGGCAATTAAATCCTTATGTATGGGTACCCAAACGCATGAACTTATTAAAGCATTATGGGATATAAAGTAATCCTCTGCTTCTTCTGGTTCAAACAATTCTAAATATTTATCTTCCTGCCAAGCCTGTCTGCGGATATATCTACTTTTACCGAAGTTTTTGTTTATTTCGTTAATTGCATCATATAAATTCATATTCAGTTCCTATTTTTCCAATTTATTTTCGCACCGAGAGGCTTGCCATCAAATTTCATTACTTTTACTATTTGCTCCATTATTTCTCCTCCTGTTTATTAATTGAATATCAAATGTACAGATGCCCTTTTCTACACCCTTTATAACCGCAATTTGTGCAATATATTCCAGTTTGGTACGGAACGAAAATACCTGCCCGCAACGGGTTGGTGTCCATTAATTCCTGGCCGCATTTAGGGCAGGCTATCCCATTCCCTTCAGATTCGTTATACTTACGTGTCATAATCATCATACCTCGTGCGTCGTGTTCCGCCAGACTTTTTAATCGCTTCCGTCGCATTTTATTCTCCTATGCGAATTAAGTATATGCAACTGCTCTTTTAACTCCTCATGTGATCGTATCTCTATTATTTCATCTATAAAATCATCTATAATCAGTCTGATTGCATTATATTTCCGAATGCCCTTACGATTCTTCTTAAATTGTCTATTCAATTTCCTTGCGAAATCTTCCGGGGATTTTAATTGTGTTGATTTATCCGCATAAGTTACTTCTAAGTGCCATTCACCCTCTGTTTTATCATCATATCGAACTGATATAACATTTTGTTCATAATATATAACTGGCTCTTGAAGTTCTTTTACAGACAGGTCATATTTGCCTTTCCCCATTGCGAATGACAAAATCATTTTCAATAATATTTTAGCCGTCGATATTTTAATTTCATCTTTACGAATCTCAATCAATTCGTTATTGATTAGCTGTATCCCAGTGATTCTCGATAAAATATGTGACGTACCGCCATCTTCATATTCTAATGAAAATGCCGAATGATCGTAGTCATGGCAACTAATTATATTTTTTATTCTTAGATATGGATACATTATTCTTCATCCCACCATTTCTAATTGTTTGACATGCAGTTTATATCGAGACATAGCATCATTATAGAACCTTTCATCTATTTCATACCCGGTTAAATTGAAACCTAAATCCCAGCAGGCAATCGCAATACTGGCCGAGCCTAAATGAGTGTCAAGGATATTATCATTTCCCTTTGCGTAATGTGTCAAAAGCCATTTGTATAATTTCACCGGCTTTTGAGTAGGATGAATTTTACCGCTTACTCTGTTGTCAAAATAAAACATTTTTGAAGGACACTGAAAACTCATCCATGCATATTCACATCTTGAAAAATTAGGGAAAGGTTGTAACTTATCCCAAACAACGAACCCTCTTGTCGGCAGTAAGTCAAAATAATTTCCTCCCCATATTATTTGATTTTTTGATACTCGGAATAATTCATTAAAATATTCTTTAGATGGTGCAATATCCCATCTCCTTATATTTTCTTTATTGATTATTCTATTTTTTAATTTCCCTCGTCCGTGGGTGCTATTTTTTGGCATTCCATACGGCGGATCAACGATAGCCAACTCATATTGATTGTCCTGCATACTTTTCATTGCATCCATGCAATCCATATTATATAAATTAATATCGGCTGCCATTATCCCACCATTTCTAATTGTTTATTAATCATAAATTCAGGGTATTCTTCATATAAATTACCGTCTATTGTCCTGTCCGGGTTCTTCCGCACACCGCCCCAGCCCTTAAAAAAGAACGGCACACCGGCTTTTTTGCACTGATCCCGGATGCTTAATCCCCATTTGTATGGACGGGCAAGTTCGTCCTCGTGGCAAACGACGGTATCGAATCCGTGCTTATACTTCTCCCTGGTGGCCGGCATTTTCTGCAAACGCTTTGTCATTCGCTCGGCATAGCAGTTCTCGCACCCTGCGGACACCTTAGTGCAGCCCGTTACCGGATTCCAGGTCTCATCTGTCCACTCTATTTTAGTTTTTGGCATTGTTAAACACTACCGCTTTTTTATTAATTTACCGATCCATTCAATTACGTTTAAAAACCCGACGCCTACAATAAATATGAAAAACGCTACTAACCACATCGGCCACAGAATCAACATTATTGCCCATTCTATCAAATAACCATTAGATAATCTGGCCTCCGCTATACAATCCCTTACTGCGAATCCCAACAGGAGCGATTCACATATAATCCATGACCAACAATACCATTCCATCTCACACCACCTTATTATATTAATTCCTAATTGAATTGAAACAAATTAATTACATAACACTTTGTAAACTATACTCTTAAGGGTATAGTTTATTACGATTTCAAGTAAAAAATGGTATTAATTGCATCAATCGTTTGTAAAAAATGTTTGGCAAGCTGCCGGTGGCAATGCTTCTCATCGGTGCAGAAACACGTCAGGACAACTGTTTGCTGCTTCGCCAATTTGACAATATCTTCAAATTCTGCAGGTCTGTAAAAATACCGTTCCCCGACTAATAAGTAATATCTCTTTTCATATTCCGGCCATGTGATTTTACCGTCTCTGAAAGCATTCACTATTTCCCAATCCGGTGATAAAATGTGTAGCGGACGATTTTTTACCGTAATGTCGACAACAACTTCGTCGCTGTTTGGCTTATAATTTATTCTTGCCGTCTTGATTCTCATTTTACTTTCTCCAGTTGTTGATATTATGAACTAAAAACTCGTTTGATTAAAGTCCTGCACTAACCGGATATTCTCAATCGTCTGGCAGGTAACTGAGCCGTCCTCTAACCTGATTCTGAACGGCTCTTTATCGGTAAAGTCGATTTTAACCACCTCGCCAACCTCGCCCGTTTCCTGAATCACAACAATATTGCCAATCGTCGGGAACATGGGATCACCTTAAAGATTATTCAAATACTCAGCCACATCTTCTAAAGAAATGAAATGTTTGCCGCCATTCCGCTCGATCATTCTTCCTACCATCATAAGGCTCTTACATTGAGAAGAACTAAACGATTTTTCTTCGTCATCTCCCAGTAGTACGCAGAATAAAGTCCTGTCCGGTTTTTTATTGCTATCATCAACAACCTCAGCAATAGAATAAACGCCAGTCATTTGAGGAGTAATCACATAAAGGCAATAGTCGCACAACTCCCTCTGCCGGATTTCCTCTTCCTGGCACGACGGTGTCCAATCAGCAACAATCGGATTGAAATATTCAATCTCCAGCATTTCAATTAATTCCTCCCGCCACGTACTGCCATTACAAGTTCCGCCAAGAAAAACACGTTTTGTTTTTTTAATTTCCGATTGAGATTCTTTCATTTTTCCTCCAATAATTCATTAATTTCGTCCTGTGTGAAATAGGTCTCCAGCCGCAGCGGCTTGAATGAGAATAATAATCGATTATAAGAAGGAATAATGTTATTATAATCTGTAATTTTAATAGCATCAAAATCACCCTTCGAATAGTCATGCTCGTTTATTCGACGAACTGCATATTTATAATTTAAGTCATTGATATTATGAAGAAAACTATGCATCCTACCATTTCTCCATAATATGTAAAAGGAGATAATAAATCCACATAAACAAAACGCTATCAGCAACCAAAATATTAATTCTTTTTCCATCTCTCACACTCCCGTTTGTTGTTTTAAAATTTTCAGTTCGTCCATCAATATTTTAAACTCATGAATCCCAATTTCAATCGGTTTGCCGATTTGCACCTTGCCATCTCTGAAAGCCTTAAATTTCTTCGGTCTGGTATCCTCGATCAGGACGGTTAATGTAATCCCGCTCCATACCGCATTAGCATTGGCCGGGAAAAAACTGTTCACCTTATACAAATTATTCACGATCACAGCCAGCACCTGGCCGACAACGCCGGATTGTTTGAACTGCTCAATATCATTCATAAACTTTAAAGCATCTTGGCCACCTATTTTGAATGATTTCGACGGGGTGGACAGCCCCAAATGCAATTTAGCTTTTAATCGGAGTTCAATATCCGGCGGGTTTTCGCCCGCTTTGCTCAAATGGTCTTTCAATTTTATCATCTGGTCTAAGATATTATTCAATACTACCATCATCCCGCTCCTTACAAATGTTAATTTTCTAAAACGAACTATAACCGGTCTCCCTTTGCGTAACGATTCCTGGCTACTATCATAAACTCTTCTGTAACAATGCCCCGCAAAACATCAATTATCCACATCGGAATAACATTTCTCCTCTCTATTCTGCCAATTGACTGCCTTTGCTTATTGCAGTACATTGCAATGTCCCGTTGTGTTAATCCAGCCTGTGACCTAATGAAAGCGAACTCCTCGCCGGGCATATCGTAGTCGAATAAATTATCATCGGCTGTGTCGTCAGGTTGTTTCTTGCTCTTTTTTATCATCATAAACTCCAATTGTGGTTAAAACATACTCTCAGCGGCCTTGTGATGGTATTACTTTTAAGTCCCGTCAAACTTTTCTCAACTAAAATAAAACATACTCGCCTTAAATAAACTTTTCCGCCTTCATCATAACGTATTCCGCATTAAAGCAACTTCGATGAAACATTAATGGCACCTAATCCGGTGTACCGTTCTTGTGCCTGAATTGGAATATGTTGTCACCGTGTAACACAATTCAACTCTTTTAATATGTATTCCATCATATTTTTGTCAATTTTGCCATAAAAAAAACAATTTCACCCCATTCCAGATGGCCGTCAGCCCACACGAAGGCGAAACAGCGTAGAAATTATTCCAGTTTAGCCGCAAGCTCTTGATTTTCCACTATTAAATCGTGGTATTTGTCTTTCAATTTCTCAATAACTTCCTCTTGGCTCTGCATACCCTTCGTTAATTTGGATACTTTTTGCCTCAAATCACCTGCAATGACTTTGCCGGCAAGCACCTCAGAACTCAACCGTATGATTTCGGGATCAACACTGTAATACTGATCGGTATTTACGCCTTCAAAAAACTGACTTTTCCAACTCCAGAAGATTCCCTTGGCCCATTCTTTGAAAAAAGACCTAATCTCCGTTGCAAATTTCTCAATATCGTCCAGACAAACCACCTGCTTACCAAATTCCGCCATTTCATTCTTGCCCGGGTAGAAGTCCGATAGCTCAAGTGTCTGTTGCTTTTTATACTGCCAGTTACCTTTGAGTATCCAAAGCTCTGCTGCATGGGCCTGAAGCTCCGTATATTCATCTTTTTCAAGCTCCTTAAGGAATGCAATACCTTTGGAATCATTAATTTCAATATTACGTATCGTTTCAAGTTTTTCTATCAGAGCAAGAAACCATTCCTTGCGGTTAAAAGGTTTTTTTTGTTCAATTTCAACTTGGCTATTGAATACTTTTTCGGTATTGATTGAATCTTTCGGGAAATTATGCTCACTCAATATCCCGGTAAGCGTCTTGTCGCCGTTTGTTGCGTGATTCTCGCTCATCATCTGTTCTATCTTCTGCATCTCGCTGTCCATTATTTATCCTTGCAAGTTTAGGGTTTTTTAAAATATCATTACTGACCCATTTTTCAATATCCTTGAAAATGTCTTTAATTTCACTGCCGTCTTTGTGAAGCCAATTGTCCCCGTCCCTGATATTAAAATATTTTCGTGCAACCACTAAATCCATCCCTTTATTGAGCAAATTTAAAGACTGTATAACCTTTTCCACTTCTGTCAGGGTTGGGATTTTTAAATTAAAAGAAAAAAAAGAAATATTTTCCTTAGCAGAAGCCGCAGCATTTTGTTTTTTTTCTCTGCTGTCTTCTTCTTCTATCTTCTCTAATGACTTCTTTATTTTACTACCTTCTTTAATGCCTTCTATCTTCTGTAAAGCCTCATATGGAATAAGACAAACCGGCTAATGATAAATTTATTATATTGTAGAAATATATTTTGGAGTTATTATGGCCAACAATCCACGCTTTACCGCTGAACAAAAAGTTATGATTTTAAGGGAACACTTAGA
>JAJRTW010000156.1 GCA_024278075.1 Bacteroidota bacterium
CCCCCTTAAAAAAGGGGGAAGTGAGCAAAGCGAGCAGGGGGTTGTCCTACAATCTGCAAGGCATAAGGGCATAATAAATCCATTTCCTTGCACTTTCTAATTGAATAGTTTTCGTAATTACTATAACAATAAACAGTTAGTGCTTTTTGAGGGCAATCTACTTAATGCCCGGAATTAAAAATGGAGAATTGATCGAGAATTAGAAATTGTAAATTAATTTCAAAATCCATTTCTTTCATTTTGCCGGAATTTCAATAACATTGCATATTTCAGAAAATACAATATAATTCCCAATATATAATAATGCAAAATAATTTAACAACCAATCCCGATTTATTGCACTCGGCAGCACTTGTATCACCGGGCTTTTTCGCCTATACCATAAGCGAAGGCAAGTGGAAATACAAGCCGCATATAGCCGCAATTGACGCCGCTCTCGTCGATACCGCCAACGGCAAGCACCACCGCCTGATGGTAAATATGCCGCCGCGCCACGGCAAATCCGAACTAATCTCCAAATACTTCCCCGCATGGTACCTCGGCACTTTTCCCGATAAGAAAATCATACTTACATCTTACGAAGCATCCTTTGCAGAGAGCTGGGGCAGGCAGGTCAGGGACATACTCAATCAGCATGGCAAAGAATACTTCGGCATTTCCATTGACCCGGCAGCGAGGTCTGCCTCGAGCTTCCGGATTGCCGGCCATAGCGGCGGTATGGACTGTGTGGGGGCAGGCGGGCCGATCACCGGAAAAGGAGCGGATATTTTCATCATCGACGACCCAGTGAAAAATGATGCCGAAGCCAATAGCCCGGTGATAAGGGACAAGGTGTGGGAATGGTTCAAATCCACTGCTTTCACTCGGCTCGAGCCTGATGGAGCTATCGTTATTATTATGACCCGCTGGCATGAAGATGACCTGTGCGGCAGGATTCTGAAGGAGAAAAATGAGGATTGGTATATTATTAACCTGCCTGCAATTGCAGAGCCAAACGACCCTATCGGAAGGAAGAAAGGCATGGCTCTATGGAAGGACAGGTTCTCGTTGAAAAAGCTGAATCAAATCAAAACTATCCTTGGTTCCTACTGGTTTTCGGCACTCTATCAGCAGAGGCCGTCGCCAGCCGGAGGTGGAATTTTCAAGCGAAAGCATTTCAAATATTTTATGCTCGAGGGCGAGTATGTAATACTCAAGGACAGAATGGAGGAAAAGAGGGTTAGTTTTCAAAAATGTAGTATATTCGGCACTATGGACCTGGCAACCTCGATGAAGGAGACCTCGGATTATACCGTTGTCATCGTTTTCGCCCTGACTCCTGATAAAGACATACTGATATTGGATATTATCCGCGAGCGATTCGATGGGGCAGATCATTTGAACTTAATAAAAAATGTACAAATTCGTTGGAATACATTAATGATTGGCATAGAAAGTGTTCAGTATCAGGTAGCTTTAGTTAAATCCGCACTTCGCGAGGGGCTGCCGGTGAAGGAATTACGGCCGACAAAGGACAAGGTGTCGCGGGCGCTGCCGATGGCCGCCAAGCTCGAGGCGGGATGCGTGTATTTCCGGAGCGGTGTGCAGTGGCTGGGCGATTTCGAGGACGAAATGTTGAAATTCCCGAACGCCAGGCATGACGACCAGGTGGATGCTTTTGCTTATATTGCGGAGTTGGTGCAGCCTGTGAGCAGGAACAGCCCGGCAGGTGCTATCAACTCGCGGCTTCGCAATAGATTGTCCAAGGGCTTTTGATGGGGTGCCCGATTTGATTATTATTGATATTTAGTGCAGCATAACTTTCATATTATCATTGATTAATTTTATTAGAACAGATACCATGACTTCCGAATTTATAGATAATATTAATAACCCCGAATCTTCAATAGCGATGGACTTATCCCATCCGGACAGGCCATTGCTAATTGCATTCGGAGGCATTGCAGGTAAAATGTCAATTCCGCCGTTTGAGTTTTTCAACCTGACGGCGAACTTAGATGTTAACAAAATATATATTCGTGATTTGCGACAAACGTGGTATCACTCGGGCATACAAGGAATATCCGATAGTATTGATGATACTGCCGCATATTTGAAACGAAAGGTTATAGAATCAGGCTCAAACAGGGTTGCTGTTTTTGGCAATTCGATGGGCGGCTATGCTGCTATTCTTTTCGGAGTGTTGATTCAGTCCGATATAGTTCACGCTTTTGTCCCGCAAACATTTATTGACGATGTGAATTACGTTAGGAACAAGCAACGATTACTACTTACTCAAAGCAACTATTCCAATGAATACTTCGACTTAAAAGAAGTGATGGAAAGCCACAATTGCAAGGTGGATATTAATATATACTATGACCCCAGAAATGAACTGAGAAAGAAACATGCTGAACATTTAAGACATTTGAAGAACATAAAGTTACATCCTTATCGCGATGGGAAGCATTCATTGGTTCGGCAATTTAGGGAATCAGGCGAATTAATAAAAATAATTGCTTCATCCTTTTGCATTGCCCCCGGCACAATTGACGGAATGCCTGATAATCCTTTTATTCTTAGATAGATACGGAATCGGGGAAACCGAAACCTAAAGTATTGGGGTTAAGGATTATTCACTTCCTAAGCACAAGTGGCACATCAATTAGTTTCTCAATTTGGTAATTGCGGCCGCGTAATACTCTAACGCTAAGAACATCCCCGGGCTCGTATTCATAAATACGATAGGTGAGGTCATGCAGGTTCTTGATAAGGCGGCCGTTGATTTCTATTACAACATCATCATTTTTCAAACCGGCCTTTCGTGCGGGACTTCCTGGCGAGGTGCCGGATATTTTGCAGCCCAATTCGGTTTGTTCGAAGCTCGGTATAATCCCAAACCAGATTTTGCCGCCGTAACCCTTGCCGCCCGATGATGGTTTTTTGTCCGGCACTATCACTTCCGAGAATTCAAGTCTGCTGCCGGCATCTCCAATATAACGCGCCACGGATTCGATATAATTCAATACATGCGATATGCCTTTGTAGTTCACCTTGTCCCAGTCGTCGTTCGGATGGTGGTAATCGCCGTGAACTCCCGTGAAGAAATGCAAAACAGGTATGTCTTTCTTATAAAACGAAGAATGGTCGCTTGGCCCGAATCCATCTCTCAGCTTGCTGATATGAATGGAATCAAGCACTGCAAAGGTGTCAATAATCTCAGCAAACAAAGGCGATGTGCCAATGCCAAAGATTTTCAGATTGTTCTTTCTCAGCCTGCCGACCATATCGAGATTGAACATTGCAATTACTTTTTCGTTCGGAATTACGGGGTTATCGGCGTAGTAGGCCGAGCCGACAAGCCCCATCTCCTCGCCGGTGAATGCCATAAGCAGAACCGATCTCTTCATCGGGTTGGCTTTGATGCGTTTTGCAAGCTCCAGAACGCCCGCCACTCCGGATGCATTGTCGTCGGCCCCGTTATGAATTCTTGCCTTCTTGCCGCGGTAAGTCGAACTTTTCCCGCCATAGCCGAGATGGTCGTAATGAGCGCCGATAACGACAAACTCATCAGATAAATCAGGGGACGTCCCTTTAATAATGCCGAATACGTTCTCGGTTGGCCTGTCATCATTTTCCATCCCAACGCTAATTTCTACTGTAACATTTGGCAGGATATAGCTTTGCGGCTGTTTCGTTTTGTTTATCTTCATCTGAAGCGGATATAATGATTTGCCCCGCGGGAAGAACTTAGCAATTTTAGTTCTGCTTGATTGCAAAGCTATCATCCCGGAATTACTGCCCAGGAATTCATAACCGGGCTTCAGCAAAACGTGGGATGAATCACCGCCGTATTTGACGAATACTATCGCAGAAGCTCCATGGTCGCGTGCATTTGTTGTCTTATATCTTAGCGAAGAATATCGCGCAAAATCGCCGCTGCCGTCTTCGCCGTCCGGTGAATCCATAATAACAATAACCACTTTATCCTTAACATCCACGCCGCCGTAGTCATCATAATTTAATTTCTCGGCCGTAATGCCATACCCCGCAAAAACCAGTTCGCCGGATTCTTTCCCATTTTCACTAAAACCCAGCGGTATCCAGTCCTTTCCCGTAGTCCATTTCTTCACCACCGGCTTAATCCTGTCCATAGGTATTCCCACTTTAGGGATTATCACGTTGAACTTAACGGAATTATCGGCGGTAAGCTTCTTGCCAACTGTCACCGGAAAGCCTTGGCGGTATTTCCCATCCACCGGCAGCAGCCCCGTTGCCTTGAACTTTTGTTCGATATAATCTGCTGCAAGCTGAATGCCGGGAGTGCCGGGGAAACGCCCCCGAAGCTCATCGGATGCCAGATACTGGACATGTTCGGTTATTCTATCGATCTCGGTTGGTTCAATTGCAAGGGTGTCTTCGGCCTGCGAAAACAGGGGCAAGCCATAAAGCAGGAAATAAACTGCAATGAATTTTACATAATGAATCATTATAAACCTCGAAAAATTGTCTGCTTAATTATCCGGTATTTGATAAAAACTCCTGCCGGCAATTCGGAGCCGATAGGAGAAATATAATTCTATTGGGCCAAAACAAAGAGTATAGCAGCATTTCGCAATTAAATGAACTACCCCGCCGCAAGCCACCGGGGTATCAATGTTTAACAGAATTTAATAATCGCCGCAAGCCACCGGGAATTAAACTCATAATGTGGGATTAAATAACTTTACGTTATGCCAGCCGTTACAACTGGCAGAACATAAATTCAGGCAGGTTGCGAACCTGCCACTACACATACATTGATTGAACCATAAAAATTAGTTATCAATCATTTATGAGATGGCGCACTTAGGCTAATTTACAAGGGCAAATACTGTATTAATCTATGAAATAACATAGCAGCCAGCATTTTAAGATTTCACCCGATTTTGCTTTAATAAAGCAGCCAAAGGAAAAACAGTTTCAGACACAGTTTTGCCAAGCTCGTCCAGGGCTGCCAACCTATAAGGCACTTGAGTATCGATAGTTGTATTTGGCATCGAAGGGGCAACGGCAGTTTCCGGGTCCTGGATAACAATAGTGCCTTTAACAGAAGATATGGCCAACGCCCCCTGGGCAGCATCCCGTCCCAATCCGGTGAGGACCACGCCAATACAGTATTTCCCATAAGCTTCGGCAGCACTTCTGAAAAGCGGGTCGGCGGACGGCCTTACAAAATTCTCTTTCGGGCCGTCGTCCAATACAATATTGAACGTCTCGGCTTCGATACGCATGTGCCTGTCGCCGGGTGCAATATATATATTGCCGGCTTCGGTTTTCATATTATTTGTGGCAAGGCTTACTTTTAATTTTGTGCTTCGCTGCAATCTTTGCGAAAATGTTTCAAGCATCCAGGGCGGCCCATGCTGAACGATGAAATAAGCCGCATTCAAGTCCGCAGGAACTTTTCTGAATAGTTCGATAAGTGTGGGCGGTCCACCAGTGCTTGTGCCGATAACAACAGATACGAACTCGGGATGAACGTCAATCTCCCTGGTAACAACCGGCTTGAACGGGCTGGTTGGTGATTACTGTCTATTGCGTTCAAGGCCGTCTTTCAGCCGCGTTAATAATTCGTCTACATCAATAGGTTTGGCTATAAAATCATCCGATCCGGATTCCAGCGCATAAGACCTTGCCCCTTCCGATACAAGAGCTGTTATCATTATTATTAAGGGAAGTTCCTTTTTCATCTCCCTTAACCGGCGGATAAGTTCAATTCCATCAACCTGAGGCATCATCCAATCGGTCAATACCGCATCGAAATAATCTTTCTCCAAATGGCGTAAAGCATCGGTTCCATTGTGGCTTACCAGTACGGAATATCCTGCTTTCGACAGCACTCTTTTCAATAAGATCGCATTTGTCAGTTCGTCCTCAACAACAAGAATTTTTTTTAAATCAGCCATAATAACTTTAATATATTATTAAAAACAAATTCCATCCCTTTTGAATTTCCTAATAATTGAAATTATAAAAAAATTGTTATAAATACTATTATTTAATAATAATTATAGAAATCATATTGCTTCGGCAGGGCAAATGATGAGACCGCCTGTTAATTTATTCACTTCATTTTAACCGGTCACTTGAGAACTAATTTTCTATTTATATTATATCAGTAGTGTCCGATAAAAAAATAAGAGCCGTTCCTAATATATATATGATTGCTATGGCCTGTCATTCGGAGTGAAGTGCAGCGTCGGTTGTTTGAGTTTCAACTATCAATAGCCACGTGCTTTAGCTCGTGGAATAGCTATACCAACGACACTGATCCGGGCTTTAGCCCATATTTCATGGCTAAAGCCAAGAGTATTTAGGTTAAACTCAAAAAGTATCAACTAATCATAATTAAGGTAGTTATAAAAGATATTCAACAACAAAGTGCAAGGCATACAATTTATTATGCTCGAAAACCTTGCAGAAAGTACGACAACCCCCTGCTCGCCTGGC
>JAJRTW010000157.1 GCA_024278075.1 Bacteroidota bacterium
AAGGGGGAAGTGAGCAAAGCGAGCAGGGGGTTGTCCTACAATCTGCAAGGCATAAGGGCATAATAAATCCATTTCCTTGCACTTTCTAATTGAATAGTTTTCGTAATTACTATAACAATAAACAATTAGTACTTTTTGAGGGCAATCTATTTAGGCATTTTCTTATAACTTTAATTTAGGCATTTTCTTATAACTAACATATCTTCGATTACTATTGGCAATTAATAACTAATGTTACGCTTTCTTTTATTCCAATAGCCCTGAAATTTATGCCGGGGGCAATTATTAGCATGAAATAATTGGTTTTAACCCAATACAGTTCATTTAACAACAATCTGATTTTTATTTCGTATTTTGTTTTAGTCATGTGGCTTATTCAATACTGTCAACTGTTGTGTCATTCGTACTATGTCATTGCCGCGACTACGAAGAAGCGGCGGCGCTCAAACGGGGATCCATTATTCCATGCACTATCTAACTATAAAAAGATGGGTTCCGGCTCTTCGGCCGGAATGACAACTAAAGTGATCTGTCATAATTAGATTAACAAGCCATGAACCAAATATTAAGTGAACTGTATTGGTTTTAACCCCAAAGAACATACATACTGTGGTCAGAGCCAGTCGCTTTTGTGCAAATTATCCACCGTGCTATGGCCGGGAAATTTTCAGAGATTGCTCAAATTATCCTTAATAGTATTCAAAGAAGCCGTCATATCGCTTAGCTTCTTGCGCTCGCGATCCACCACTTCCTTCGGTGCATTATTCACGAAACGGTCGTTCGAAAGTTTTTTGTTAATTCCGAATATATTCCCTTCCAGCCTTTTAATTTCTTTCTGAAGCCTTTCCCTTTCTTTGTCTATGTCAATAATTCCAGCGGCGGAAATAAATATCTCAATCTCTTTCACCACCGATGCAACCGCTCCATCGGGCTTTGCAAGGCCTATGCCTGTGGTTATGTCGCTGCAATGGGCGAGTTTGGCAATTATACCGGACTGCGAGCCTAAGAATTCGACAATAATCTTATCCTTACATGAAAAACATACAGGCAGTTTCTGCTGTGGAGGCAGATTCATCGAAGACCGGAGCTTGCGGATTTCCTCCACAAGCGATTGAACCAAGGCAAACTCAGCTTCCAATTCGGCATCAATTAAATTGTCATTCCCCTCCGGAACCGCTTGCAGGCTAATGCTTTCAATCGTGTTGTTATTGTTGCCGCGGCTGGCGGTCAAATGCCATATCTCCTCGGAAATAAAAGGCATAACCGGATGGATTAGTTTCAATATGCCATCATAAATATCGAGAGTGAATTTCATCAAAGAGTGCTTATACAGCGGATCGTCGCCAGCGCCGTCAAGCTGAACCTTGATAATTTCCACATACCAGCTGCAGAAGTCCCGCCAGATAAAATCATAAAGAATCTTGGAGTATTCCGTCACCTTGAATCTGTCGAGGGCATCTTTTAATTTCAGTATAGTCGTATTATACCTCGAGCGAATCCACCTGTCGGCTATCGATAATTCATTCTCAGATAGGGGCCTGCACTCGCCTTCGATATTGACATCTTTGATAACCAAGTCACGTTTCATCATCAAAAACCTGCCGGCATTCCAGATTTTATTGGCAAAATTTCTTCCGATTTCCATCGACGGGACGTCCTGTGCCTTAACATCCACGTCCATTTTAACATCCTGCCCCATTGGCGATAAGTAGATGATTGTAAACCTTACTGCATCGCAGCCGTATTTATCGATAATATTCAAAGGGTCGGGCGAATTGCCAAGGGATTTGGATAGTTTCAAGCCCTTGCCGTCGCGAATCGTACTTGTAAAGTAAACATGCCTGAACGGGATTTTATCCTTGAATTTAGTGGATGCCATCACCATTCGCGCCACCCAAAAGAATATAATATCCGGCCCGGTAACCAATAAATCTGTCGGCAGGAATTTCTCCAGATCCGGCGTATCCTCCTTTTGTCCGTCCTCCAGCCAGCGCATAGTCGTCATCGGCCACAGCCATGAGGAGAACCAAGTGTCGAGCACGTCTTCATCTTGGGTGAGTATGGTATCCGGGGGCAGGCCAAGCTTTTGCCGTGCGGCCTCTTCGCTGATTGCTGCTGTGAACGAGCCGTCTTCGGCGTAATATACAGGTATGCGGTGGCCCCACCACAATTGCCGGGATATGCACCAGTCCCTGATATTATTCATCCAATGCTTATATGTTTTTGTCCAATGCTTTGGATGGAATTGAACTTCTCCGTTTTCTACGGCTTCCAGGGCCAATTCGGCAAGCGGCTTCATTTTGACAAACCATTGATCGCTGTAGAGCGGTTCCACCGGTTCGCCGCCGCGCTGCGAAAAGCCAACCTTATGGGTATAGTCTTCGATTTTTTCGATTAAGCCGAGTTGCTTTAATTCAGCCACTATTTTCTTTCGAGCATCAAAACGGTCGAGGCCGCAGAATTCGCCGGCGTTCTCATTCAATGTGCCGTCGGGGCTAATTGTGTTAATCATTTCAAGGTTGTGGCGCCGTCCAACATGAAAGTCATTCGGATCGTGGGCCGGAGTGATTTTCACAACGCCGGTGCCGAACTCCGGGTCGGCATGCTCGTCGGCAATCACCGGAACCACGCGCCCGGCCAGTGGCACGATTACGTTTTTGCCAATATATTTGCTGAAACGCTCGTCCTTCGGGTTCACCGCCACGGCTATATCGCCAAAGATTGTTTCTGTCCTGACCGTAGCTATTTGCAAGTACTCTTCTGATAGATTCCCGGCCGAATTATCCCCATCGGTTTTTTCGAAATAATATCTCAGTGTATATAACTGCTCACTAACCTCGCGGTGTTCTACTTCTTCATCCGACAGGGCAGTCTGCCCCGATGGCGACCAATTAATAATTCTTTTGCCACGGTAGATCAGCCCTTCGTCGAACAGCCTGATGAACACCTGACGGACTGCATTGGAAGCCCCCTCGTCGAGGGTGAACAAAGTTCTGTCCCAATCGCAGGATACGCCAAGCCGGCGCATCTGCCTGAGTATCGTGCCGCCATAATTTTCTTTCCAGTCCCACACTCTTTCGACGAACGCCTCCCTGCCCAGGTCGTGCTTCGACAGGCCTTCGGTGTCTTTTAGCAGGTGTTCTACTTTGGCCTGAGTGGCGATGCCGGCATGGTCTATCCCCGGGAACCAGCACGCCTCGTAGCCAAGCATTCTTTTCCAGCGGATATAAAGGTCTTGGAGTGTAATGTTAAGTACATGGCCGAAATGCAGGATGCCGGTCACATTTGGCGGCGGCATCAGGATGCTGTAGGGTTCTTTCCCTGTATCGTTCGATGTTTTATAAATGTTGTTTTCCTGCCATGCCGAATACCATTTATCTTCAACCGATTTTGGGTCGTAATTCTTATTAAATGTTCTTTCCATATTTATTTATTACTGATTCTGGCTATATTTATTACTGATTCTGACTATATTATATTACTGATTCTGACTATATTTATTACTGATTCTGACTATATTTATTACTGATTCTGACTATATTTATTACTGATTCTGACTATATTATATTACTGATTCTGACTATATTTATTACTGATTCTGACTATATTATATTACTGATTCTGACTATATTTATTACTGATTCTGACTATATTTGAAACTTCTGAAAAATTCGATTTTTGCTGTCAATGCAATACAAGGGTTTGTGTGAAGAGGGTCATTCAGAGCGAAACGTAGTGGAGCGAAGAATCCAGAAGCCGCATGAATACTGGATTCTTCACTGCGTTCTGAATGACTATCTTCTCGCTATTTTATTTGCAAATTGTTACCATTATGACAATTCCCCTATTTTTCAGAAGTCTCTATATTTATTACTGATTCTGACTATTAATAACACTATTTAAAATAATGATAAGAAACAAAGAAGGGCAAAATTAATCAAATAAATCTAAATGATAAAGCAGTAGTGCATCATCTCAGAATAAATTAATATCTAACGTTCCGTCAGTTGTTACAACTGGCCAGTGGCGGCAGTTTCTATATTGCCAGTTGTAACAACTGGCAGAACATAAGTTCAGGCAGGTTGCGAACCTGCCACTACATATACATTGATTCAACTACAAAAAATAGTTATCAATCATTTATGAGATGGCGCACTATCTTTATATCCTGCTATATAAAGAAATGAGAACTCTTAAATTGACTTTAGGTAATAATTACCATATTGATAGATATACTATTTTATGGGATTGGCCCTGCAGGGAAAAAGAAGACAACAATTTATTATCCGAAAATATTACCCGCAAACCAAAGCAATCGGCTGCTTAAACTGAATAAATAGATTGCCCTCAAAAAGTACTAACTGTTTATTGTTATAGTAATTACGAAAACTATTCAATTAGAAAGTGCAAGGAAATGGATTTATTATGCCCTTATGCCTTGCAGATTGTAGGACAACCCCCTGCTCGCTTTGCT
>JAJRTW010000158.1 GCA_024278075.1 Bacteroidota bacterium
GCTATTCCCCCATAAAAAAGGGGGAAGTGAGCAAAGCGAGCAGGGGGTTGTCCTACAATCTGCAAGGCATAAGGGCATAATAAATCCATTTCCTTGCACTTTCTAATTGAATAGTTTTCGTAATTACTATAACAATAAACATTTAGTACTTTTTGAGGGCAATCTAATTATGACTTGTCATTTCTGCGGAAGAGACTGTGTGAAAATGGTTAAATATGTCATCCTGCCTGTCCCGATTTATCGGGGAATTTATTTCAGGATCCATTTGCCGTATGAATACTGGCTTATAGATTCTGAAGCAAGTTCAGAATGACAATCTCTGAGTCTTTTCACACAGCCACGGAAGCATGAATCCACAACTTCGTTCAATAGATTCCCGATTCCCGATAGCGGGATTCTGCAAGCTCAACAAGTCCGGAATGACATTTTACAGATGACATGCCGCTAATGGAAACGCCCGGGCCGGATTTTTGCTCCGAATTTCTGGTCCAGCAGAAGCAAAATTGTTATAATGACAGGAATAAACAGCAAGAAAGAAGAATCTGACAATCCTTTTATTACGTTAATATAACCATCTGTTAATTGCCGGATTGCATCATATATTCCATAAAGGTCCTGCCCTCCGGCATGCCCGTTTGCAAAAGGCATCAGAATCGGTATTAACGCTATGCAGGCGGCAATTGGAGCAAGAATAAAGACCCAGGCTTTCTTCGATATTATCGGGCTGTATTCGGCCGCCATGCCGCAGGATTCTACCCTTTCCATGACAGATACAGCGAATCCGCCGGGAGCTTCTTCTAATCCGGATTTTTGGATTAGGCCGCTCATAAATTTATCCTGTGTTATTTCATTCTCTTTCATATCAAATCCTTTACTTCTTCATTCAATAAATGATAAAGGCAGCCGTACAACTTTTTGCGAGAGCGGTGTAATTTAACCTTTATATTAGAGCCTGCCAAACCTGTAATTTCACTTATCTCCCGAACAGAACAATCATTATAATAAAACAAAGTAATAATAAATGCTTCTTCAGGCAATAATCTGTCTATCGCTAATTTAATATATTTATTTTGCGTTTTCCGGTTTAAGTCATTTAAAGAGTTAATTGTGTCTTCATGGCTTGAGAAGTTGCCGATATTTTCATCAAACTCTACTGTTACGCCCTTTCTTTTTCTCAGATAAGATATTGATGTGTTATAAACAATCCTGTAGAGCCATGTGGAATATTTAGCATCAGTTTTGAATCTATTCAGTGCTTGATAAGCTTTAACAAACGAATCCTGGGCAATTTCCTCGGCGTCCTCTCTGTTGCCGGATATTCTAAAAGCAAGTGTGAACGCCATATTCTTATATTTGTTCACCAAAAAAGAATATTGATTCGCATCGCCATTTAATATCTTTTCAATATAGAGTTTGTCATCAGCCATATTCATATTTGGTTAGACGCCGAATTAATCTTCGGGTTACAAATTAAATATTGTAACCACAATACGAAAAATGCGTCAAATGTTCAAAACAAAGATAATTGATTTTTTGTTGATAGATATTAGGAGGATAGAATGAGAATTATGCAATTGTTAATCCCGATTGTCGCTATTTTAGCTTCGCACGGGTTGGTGTTCGGCATTCTTTATATTCATTTTACAACAAGGAACAGGGAAAGAATGGCTCTGATAGAGAAAGGAGCAGATGCAAGCTTGTTTTACGGAAATAAGAAGAGCCAACCAAATTACTTATTGAAATTCGCTTTGCTTGCAATTGGTATTGGATTAGGTTCGTTCCTTGGATACGTTCTTAACATATATGCGGGAATGGAGGCAGGCCCGGCCTATACTTCCATGATATTTATTTTTGGCGGTATAGGTTTGCTTCTGTCATATTTGATAGAAAGCAAGAAGCAGAGCAAAGACAGCGAGTAAATATTATTAGGCAATATTATTAGGCATCAGGACGGGAAGTCCTGATGCCACGAGCTAAAGCAACCGGTTGCAGGCACGCGTCTATTGACCAGCGCCTTCCAGGCACGTGTCTATTGGCCAGCGTCTTGTGTCCAGCGACCAGCGTCTTGTGTCTATTATCCAGTATTTATGGCTAAAGCAACCGGCGAAATTGTTACGGCAGTTGTGGTTTTGAAATCAGATGCCGCAGTTTTGAAATCAGATGCTGCCGAAGAAGAATTCATCCGTTTCGTAAAACAGCGGATTGCAAAATACAAAGCACCCAAGAAAATATATTTTACCGTCGCCCTGCCAAAAACCGGTTCCGGAAAAATCTCCAAGCAGGAAATAAAGATGATGTTGCGAACATGAGATGAGTAGCTTAAGGGGTGAATCTAAATAAAATTTGCTGCAAGCATGAGGCAACAAGCGGCCGATGGGAGGCCCGCAACAATCCTGCTTAAGCACAATATAATTATTATAGCGTTAAATCGTATTTTCTTTAGTCTCAATAGATATACATTATTCGGGAGCATTATGAAAACGCTAATAATAATATTAACTATATTTCTCATATCGTCATTAACGGCCGAGGCTCATGGCGGCGATGACCATAAAACGAAAGCCACTGCTAATCAATCCGGCGATTACGAATCGGAAAGTTCTGAATCCGCCGAACAAGAATCAAACCACGCAGCAGAATCAGCCACAGCCAATAGCAAAAGCAGAGGTTCCGACAAAATTAGTCAAGAAGGCAACGAAAGCATCATGGCCGGCCTGGATGAGTTCCCAACTCTTCATCCGCTGATTGTCCATTTCCCGATAGTGCTGTTGATAGTTGCTTTTTTCACTCAATTGTTCGGGTTCTTTGTTTATAAGGATGCACTTAATATGCTGACTTTAGTTTTTATGATAATCGGTACGATTGGTGCGATTGCCGCTGCAAATTTCTTTCACCCTCATACAGACGGCCTTACGGCAGCGGCTCAGAAAGTCCTGGAACTGCACGAAACTTATGCTGAATATACCGTCTTGGCTTCTGTGATTGGAACTTTATTGAAGGCCGTTAGCCTGTTGTTTTTCAAGAGAAAATTTATTGTTGAATTGATAGCTGCGTTATTTATTTTTATGTCGGTTATTTCAGTTAGCGTAACGGGGCATTATGGTGCCCAGCTAATTCATATCGAAGGCGTTGGGGCGCATGGCAATTTTTTAGAAACTCATGGCCATGATTAGAAATATTAAGCGAATTATAAAAATAATTATTTAAACAGGTAACGAAAATGAAATATCTATTATTAACAGCGTTAATTTTTAGCGGTATATCACTAAATCAAGTTTCCGCCCAGCACATGATGGGCCACGGCGGATGCTCGGACAGCCTTAGGCAAAGCCATACAGGATTATTCCTTGGGGCAAACCATAACGCAGGCAATGCGAATACTTCATTTACTTTAGGCATCCACCATGAAATGTTTGCCCGCAGCCGTACGCCTTATTTTAGCATAGGAATGATGGGCGAGGTAGCATTTGCGGGGCATAATGAGTTTTTAGGAGCAATACCTTTTTACTTTCACCCGGCCCGCTTCCTGAAATTTTGGATAGGCCCCGGATTAAAAGCCACATCAAATCCGGACGAGAATAATAATAATAATAATAATAGTAGTAATAATAATGGCCATAATGACTCCATGATGGGCAATTGGCAATCCAATTTTCTGGTTAGGATAGGCGGAGCTTACGAGTTTCATTTCGATGAATATACCGTATCGCCTGCCGTATCGGCAGACATATTGAATCACGAAATTTATTGGGTTTTTGGCATCGTCTTCGGCCTGAGTTATTGATTGCGGGATAATAAAAGCCAACGTAAGCCGCTGGCCGCAAGATTATTCGCCTTATTCACAAATTCCGATTTGGGGGATGCCGTTATCTGGCAAGATATTGTATTACAATGAGTTAGTAATGTAGTTTCGTTTTTCAGCTGTCTTGGCTATCGTCAGCAGGTGAAATCGATGGACTTAAAATAATCAGGATTCCCTCCTGCGGGATTAGTTAGGGTTTCCTCAAAAAGTAGTCGAGGAAAAAGATTTTAATGATTATGATTTAAGGAGAATAACAACCCCCTTAATCCCCCTTTTTTAAGGGGGAATTCTACTGGCTATTCCCCCTTAAAAAAGGGGGAAGTGAGCGATGCGAGCAGGGGGTTGTCCTACAATATGCAAGGCATAA
>JAJRTW010000159.1 GCA_024278075.1 Bacteroidota bacterium
AAGGGGGAAGTGAGCCAGGCGAGCAGGGGGTTGTCCTACAATCTGCAAGGCATAAGAGCATAATAAATCCATTTCCTTGCACTTTTAAGTTGAATATCTTTTGTAACTACTATATCAATAAACAGTTAGTGCTTTTTGAGGGCAATCTATTTACTCCGAAAAGCTGTCATTTATTATATTGCAGTAGTAATTTGCACAATGGTATAGTATTGATCGGAGAGGTGCCGGAGTGGTTGAACGGGGCGGTCTCGAAAACCGTTGTACTGCTTTCGTAGTACCGTGGGTTCGAATCCCACCCTCTCCGCTGATATTCGATTTGCAAAATGTGTATTGATAAAGTATATAAGTATCCGAAGTTGGGATATGACTATCTTTTGATTTATTATAATCTAAATAAAGTGAATTAAATGAGTAGAATGAACTATTTTCTATTAGCAGTATTTTGGGTTATAATTGTTTTGGCATCTTTATTTTTTAATGTAATTAATGTCAAAAAATCCATTCTGGACAATGTAGAAGAATCATCGAGGTCTTTTTTTCAGGAGATTCAATCCATAAGGTATTGGAATGCCTCTCACGGCGGGGTTTATGTTCCCATAACCGATTCAGTCAAGCCAAACCCTTACCTCATAGATTCACTTCGCGACGTCGTAACAACCGGCGGATTGAGATTGACCAAAGTAAACCCTGCTTTTATGACAAGACAATTGTCTGAGATTTCCATAAGAGACAGCCTTATAACTTACCACTTAACAAGCCTGAATCCTTTGCGGCCGGATAATAGAGCTGACGCCTGGGAAACCAAAGCCCTTAAATCATTCCGCAACGGCAAGAAGGAAGCATTTGAGCTAATTGAAACAGACTCAAGAAGTGAGTTTAGATATATGGCTCCGTTGATTGTAGAGGAATCCTGTTTGAAATGCCATGCTCATCAAGAGTATAAACTGGGGGACATCAGGGGCGGGATAAGTATTGATATACAAGCCATAAATTATCTCTCTTCTGCAAAAAGTCAAATATCCAGTCTCAGCATTATTCATTCGGCTATTCTTCTATTCGGACTTTTAGGGATTTATTTTTTTAGTAGATTTTCAATGAAGCAATTTTCGATAATCGATGAAAAGAATGCCGAACTTGAGGTGAAAATAATTGAAAAAGAAGAATCGGAAGAGGCAATTAATAATTATGCTCAGGAAATCTTACTTTCATCTAAGATGCTGGAGGACCGTGCCGGTGAATTAAATATAACTAATGCCAAACTGATTGAGTCGGAGAAGGAATTGCTGGAACTCAATTCGATGAAGGATAAATTCTTTTCAATTATTGCCCATGATTTGAAAAACCCGCTGGCATCTTTCAAAGATATAACATGCCTTATGGCAGAAAATTACAACGAATTTTCCGAAACCGAGCGGCTGGAGTTTATCGAGTTGATGAAGGATTCTTCGAAGCAAATCTATTCGTTGCTGGAAAACCTTCTTCAATGGTCGCGGTCGCAAACCGGCAAGATAATATTTGACCCGGATCAAATTGACATCAAAATGATTGCCGACAGCACACTCTCGCTTCTGAAAATACATTCGGACAACAAGAAAATCAGATTAATAAATAACATTGAGAAATCCCTGTATGCCTTTGGCGTCGCTAATATGATTTCCACGGTTATTCGCAATTTGGTTTCGAATGCTATTAAGTTCACTGATGAGAATGGTGAAATAAGGCTTAAGGCAAAGCCGGAGGGTGATTTTGTCCGGGTTTCAATTATCGACGACGGGGTTGGCATGAAAGCCGGGGACATGGACAAATTGTTCAGGATAGACGTTAACCACAGCACAATTGGCACGGGCGATGAAAAAGGCACGGGCCTGGGCCTGATTCTGTGCAAGGAATTTGTGGAGAAGAATGGCGGCAAAATATGGGTGGAAAGCAAGCGGGGCGTTGGCTCTACCTTTAGCTTTACCGTCCCGCTGAAGGGCGGCGAAGAGGAAGCATAACATTACATACTTTTTTGTTAAGGCTTATATTGGAACAAAACCCTCGATGAGCCTTGATGCGTTGTTAGATGAACCACATAGATTCCCTTATTCAAACCAATTTCTTTCAGGCTGATTTGGACGGTATGACTTCCTGCATTATAATATCCATCAACCACCACCATGACTACATCGCCAACAAGATTCTCTATTCTTAATATTACGAAGGATGGAGTCAGAATACCATAACTGATTTGCATTATATCGGCCGTGGGGCTGGGATAAACCTGTAATCGAGTATTTACATGATTTCCCACTTCAATCGAATCCTCAACACTCATTAGCTTGTCATTATTGGCCGAACTGTCATAAACAACATTATTATAATCGCAACCAATACCTGCGAAGAGGAATCCCGCAATAAGGACAAAAACTTTTGTAATTGATTTCATGATAAACCTTACCTCACAAGTGTCCGGTTAAAAAGCATTGAATAATTGGTAATCACAGTTATATTCAGCATTATGCCCTATATTGTGTTAATACGGATGTATTTTCGAATAAAACGAAAATTATAGTTAAAGCTTGTCATGCCGGACTTGATCCGGCATCCATCTTGAAACTATCAAACAGCCTATGAATACTGGATTCTGAAACAAGTTCCGCAATGACATATCATAGTAATCAGGTATAAGTTAAGGGCAACTCTCATTTTCTACCGGACAATACTGACCCTACCTGAAAAACATTATAACCTTAATGTATGCTTTCAACCCGCCGAGGTTGCCAAAGCTGTTCGTAAGCGGATCGCCGAAATATGAATACTCGTAACTGCCGCCAATATCAAAATTAACATTATCGGAAAATGGTATTTCCACACCTCCGGAGAGATGCATTCCAATTCCCAATTCTGTCTGGTTAATATAATTAGTGCCTGATATTCGGCCTGTTATATCAGTTTCCTTCAAAGCTGTATAAACATTTGCTAAAGATGGGGCCACACCAGCTCCTACATAGAATTTATTTCTATCATCATTTAAGTATTTCCGTGCCGAAAGCAATAGTGTCAGAACGGTTAAATCCCCCTCATCAACCAGAAAAGTTTCTTTGTCCATTTTATGGTTGCGGAACCCAATTTCGCCAAAAAGCATCCATGATTCATCTAATTTGTAGAACAATCCAGCGTCAAAACCAACCGGCAGTCCGATGTATTTGATACTGTAATTATAGCCGGAACGAAGAAGGCTTTTGTCTGGAATCATATAGTTCACACCGAAGCTCAACCGGAAATCGCTTATGTTTCTTTCCGAATGCTTTTTTACTGAATTGTCTTCAGATGCTTCGGCTATAGAAACATTTAAAAATATAATTGAAACAGCTAAAATCCAACGTAATATTCTCACTACTCTCCTATCAGAATTCGTTTATGCCATTAAACAAAAGTATGAAATATGAAATGAAAATGCAATCAAGAAATTTAATCATTGCCACTAAAACAATATATCTTTTGTAAAGCCTCATATGGAATAAGACAAACCGGCTAATGATAAATTTATTATATTGTAGAAATATATTTTGGAGTTATTATGGCCAACAATCCACGCTTTACCGCTGAACAAAAAGTTATGATTTTAAGGGAACACTTAGA
>JAJRTW010000160.1 GCA_024278075.1 Bacteroidota bacterium
AATCTGATTTCAAGTCTCCCTTTTTCAAAGGGAGATTTAGAGGGTTTTCTGATTATTATTCCTGTATTGATACAACATCGAAGTTTTGGAATGAAATTATATGCTATGTCAACTTGTGAATAGCTACACTAGTAAATACAGCATCAGGATCCCCCACCCTTACACCACATCTTCCATTTTCATGCCGCGCGAGCCTTTGACGAGTATAATATCTTCCGGTGTAGCATTATCTATTAGGTAGGCTGTTAGCTCAGCTTTCGTTTCATAAAGCAGAATGTCAGGATTATTAATTGAGGTGGCAGCTTTCAGCATCTCCCCGCCCGTAACGAGCGTGAGATCGGCCTTTTCGGCAGCATAATTGAGAATGCTTATATGCTCTTCGGCGGAGGCATCGCCCATCTCCCGCATATCGCCCAACACGGCTATACGCCTGCCATTGCAGGGATACATTGCCAGCGTGTCGATCGCCATTTCCATTGACGATGGATTCGCATTATAGCAGTCGTTCAGGATAGTCAGCCCGCCCTTCTCCTCGAGGAACATTCGGCCATAGCCGTGGCCCTTCTGCGGGCGGAAGGATTCTAATCCTTTTTTAATCTGCTCGCCCGAAAGCTCCAGTTTAAAGCCGATAGCAGCCGCCGCCGCTGCATTCAAGGCAGATGCCATCCCAAAGCATGATAAATGGGCATTCACCTGCCGGCCCTCGAATGACAGAGTTAATATTGGGCGTATCTTCTCGTCAAATTTAATTTTTACATTCAACCCCTGATTCTCAGCCATGCCGAATATCACACGTTTCTCCAGCACCGGCATATATCTGCTAATGCGGCCGTCGTCGGCATTGATGAATGCTATCCCCCCATGCTTGCGGATATGGCCGAACAGGAAAGTCTCCTCCATCTCAACGCCGTCGAGGTCAATAAATCCTTCGAGATGCTCCTTGCCGATGTTGGTTATAAGGCCGTGAGTCGGGGCTGCCAAATTAGAGAGTACGGCAATCTCGCCCGGCTGGTTGGTGGCAAGCTCCAGCACAGCCACATCATATTCATCGCCGAACCGGAGCAGCATAAGCGGCAGGCCAATTTGATTGTTGAAATTCTCATGCGTTTTCAGCACGCTATACTTCTCCGAAAGCAGATGCGCCGTCATTTCCTTAGTGGTTGTCTTGCCGTTCGAGCCGCCGATGGCAATCACCGGGAAATCGAACCTGTGGCGGTGGAATTTCCCCAGCTTTCCAAGTGCCTGAATAGTATTCTCAACGGTAACTATTGCTTTTCCGGCAAGGCCGTCCTTGTTACTTTCATGCCATTCGGACAGGACAACCGCAACGGCCGCACCTTTGCCGAATGCATCCGCCACTTTCGAGTGCCCATCGATTTTTTCGCCCTTCAATGCAACGAAGATATTCCCCGCCTCAATCGTCCTCGTGTCAATCGACACACCGGTGGTATCAAAACCGGAATCATCGCATATTACATTGCCGGCGCCGAATATTGAGAGCAGTTCCGCCCCTGTGAATGATGCTTTATTTTTCAACATATTATACTCAGAATTTTTTCGTTTGGATATTTTTGTTAATTTTGGAGTTGTTCGGCCATATCGTGATATAAAGTTGACGTTCAAGGGCATGAATATTTTAGATTTATCACTGCTTTTCGTTCTGCCGGTTGTTGCAATCGGTAATGTAGCAAATGTCATATTTCGTCAGTTGTAACAACTGCCGGAACAAAAATATTAGGGGGATGAAGCCATCCGCACCGGCAGCTTCAGCGAATAAAATAATTGGAACTATAAATTAGAAAAAATCAATATAGAAATATTTCGTTCTGCCGGTTGTTGCAATCGGTAATGTAGCAAATGTCATATTTCGTCAGTTGTAACAACTGCCGGAACAAAAATATTAGGGGGATGAAGCCATCCGCATCGGCAGCTTCAGCAATTTTCAGATTCGAAGAATAATTATGCAGTATAATAAGCCAATTGTCAAAATATTTACGACTATTCTTGCCTTCGGATTTATAATCTGGTTTGGCGGGTCGATAGTGCGTTCGGCACTTGCGTTCGATGTGTTCGTACCCGGCCGGGCGCTTGAGCTGAAGCCTGAATATTCCAATGAGGTCAGGATGCACTCTGTGTATCTCTACGGGATGCTGGCATTCTACACTGGGATCGGCTATTCGCTCGCTTTTGTGTCGGTTGTTGCCTTAACGGTAATGTTGCGGCGGGAAATGAAGAAGTCCGGCTGGTTTTTTATGTCGATAATATTGTTTCTGCTGGCCTCGCCCGTCGAGATATATCTTGTCATAAACGACCTGTACCTCAATATGGCGCTGTATTATGATAATGTAACGGATTTCTTCGATCCGGCAATTCAGAAGCATTTCGTCGGGCGGTTCCGCAATGTTACTATTGCCACATTTTCCGGACTGGCATTTTTATCGGCTATGACCTGCATAATATATGTCGTGTGGCGACCGCTGAATTCGAAAGCAGATAAACCTGTTGATATTGAATAAAATATTGCCTGATTTCGTTTCGTTAATAAATTATATCTACAAATTAAAATTACAAATTTATAATTACAATGGATTGCCATGAAACTGAAAGAAATATATGACGAACTGGTGCAAATTGCCAGGCAGATTGGCATTAAAGTGCGCAAGGAAGACGGGAAATTCCGCAGCGGCTATTGCATTGTTGATGATGAGGAATACATAGTGCTGAACCGCTCCAACCCGATGGAAGTAAGCACAAGTTCGCTTGCCAGGACATTGGTGCGGCTGCCGATTGACAACATCTATATCAAACCGGTTGTGCGTGAATTCATCGAACGCGAGCGCGACCTGAAAATGGGCGAGAAGGAATTTCAGCTTGATGTGGAATATTAAGTTCTGTGCCGGCTCATCAGAGACATACCTGAAGTGGGATTAGTCACTATTACTACAAATATTCTATCCCTGACGGGATAATTGTAATAAATTCCGTAGGAATTAAATATTTGTAGTATATGTGCCATGAAGCGATAATATCGCCATAGGTGATAAACCTCACAAGTCTTCAACATAAAAAAATATTGGGCTGGGAAAACCATATTGTAAATAATAGACTTATAAAGATCTGCTTGTAATTGTGGGTGATGGGTGCTGCATTGCGGAAAACAGGAGAGGAGTAAACGGAGGCTATTTTATATTTACTACCCTAACCGGAACCCCGGATTATCAGAATTACCCCATTTTAATAAATTCCCATGTATTTTCATTGATAATTATTATCTTGTCTCTTGTGCAAATTGAAATAATAATCTTTGGTAATTATAATCATTTGGTAAAAAACATGAACAGAAGAAAATTCCTCGCCTTTTCGATATTAACACCTCCGCTTTTGATCCAGGCCTGCAAAGAAAAAGCCGGCGAAACCACCGGCGAATTGGCCAAAAAGCAAATATTTCCTTTCCTCGAAGCGGAAGGGTCTTACTACGACATTGGCTACCAGATTGGTGATCGTTTCCAGGAGAACATCGAAACTGTTATGAAAAGGCGGCAGGGCTGGATTGACAAACTTCTGGCAATTACCGGCAGCGAAGAGGGCAAGCTTTTTTCGAATAAACTTTATGATATTACCAAAGAGCATTCCCCGCAATATATTGAGGAAATTCGAGGAATGGCAGAAGGCTCCGGTGTGGATTTCGGCCTGATGTGGGCCATGAGTATCAAATCCGAATTGTCTGTCTTTGAAAAGGAGAACCCCGGATGCTCAACAGTTTATTATAAGGATGAGGAGAATAACTGGCTGATCCATAACGAAGACGGCGATAAGTCATATTCCGGCCAGATGTTTATCGTTAAGGCCAAGCCGCCGTCCGGTGTGGATTTCATATCTCTTGTTTATCCCGGATTGCTGATGGGAGTGGGGCCGTCGTTCAATAGTGCCGGTATCGTGCAGACAACCAATTATATCGGAACCACGAAAGTATCTATGGGAATCCCGCGTTATTTCCTCGGCCGCGGGGTGCTTGAGGCCGGGAATATGTATGAAGCCCTCAAGATTGCCTCTTCCAAACCACGTGCCTTCCCCTGGCATCATAATATTGCATCTTTCAAAGACGGCAAGTATTTATCCATAGAGACTTTGCCGGACGGAAGGGTCGGCATCCGCCAGCCGGATACTTCGCCCTATCTGCATACAAATCATTTGATTAATGGCCAGACTGTGGACTATGATTACGAGGATGTGAAGTATAAAAAATCTTCATCGGTGCCGAGGCTGATTGCTCTTAAGTCCGAGGGGCTTGGCTATGACCGCAAATTTAACGACTCGAAGCATCTGCTGAATGCGTTGTCGTCGCACACCAACGAGCCGTATTCACCTTGCCGCCACCCGGCCGGTGATATTCATGGCAAAACATTGGCCACAGCATTTTTCAATATTAAATACAAGACCGCAAGATATTACGACGGGAATCCATGCCGGTCCGTGCCCGGGAATCTGTTTGACGAATTCTCTTTTTAGGCATCCGGTTTCAGCTATTTTTCTATCATTGCCAAATTCCGGTTCGGGGATGATAATTATCCTGATAAGTTTAACTTTTCTATGATATGTCCTTACTAATGCGGAATTTGGGATTGAGAGAAACGGGAGGGTTGGGAACCCTCCCCTACATTTACCGTGGCGGCAGGATTTCCCGTAGCGATGTTCATAATTGGTAGGGGCTGGTTCGTAAACTGCCCGTTTGGTTTATCATATTTTACCGTCGCGGCAGGATTTCCCGTCCTGATGCCCATGATTGGTAGGGGCTGGTTCGTAAACTGCCCGTTTGGTTTATCATATTTTACCGTCGCGGCAGGATTTCCCGCACCGATGCCCATGATTGGTAGGGGCTGGTTCGTAAACTGCCCGTTTGGTTTATCATATTTTACCGTCGCGGCAGGATTTCCCGTCCTGATGCCTAAAGCGGAATTTGGGATTGAGAGGAACGGGAGGGTTGGGAA
Organism: Bacteroidota bacterium; assembly: GCA_024278075.1. Taxonomy (GTDB): domain Bacteria; phylum Bacteroidota; class Ignavibacteria; order Kapaibacteriales; family UBA2268; genus JAJRTW01. The sequence goes on from JAJRTW010000160.1 coordinate 4,989, forward strand.
CCCTCCCCTACATTTGCTTGATATAACCCCGTATCTTCCCAGCCAGTAGCTACACTTCCCCATACATAGCATCGATAAAAGCTGCGTATTTCTTTTCTACCACGTGCCTTTTAATGCTCATTTTCGGGCTTAGCTCGCCATTTTCGATTGTGAACGGCTCCGACAGCATAGCGAATCTTCGGACCCGCTCGAATTTAGCCAAGTCCTTCTGTATATAATCTATATCGTGCTTCACGTGGCGGATAATCTTTTCATTAACTATTAATTCCGAGACTATCTTGAATTCGATGCCATGCTCATTGGCTAAGGTTTCCAATTGTTCGAAATCCGGTGTAATCAGCGCCGTGCAGTATTCCCTGTAGTCGCCAATCAGCACAACCTGCTCAATATACTTGCTTCGGGCCAGAAGATTTTCGATTGGCTGCGGGGCGATATTCTTGCCGGCGTTGCTCACGAAAATATGCTTTTTCCGGTCGGTTATCTTGATATTGCCTTTTTCGGTTATAACTCCAATATCACCAGAGTACAGCCATCCATCTTCATCTATGGCTTCTTTAGTGGCCTGCTCGTCGGCCCAATACCCTTTCATAACATTTGGGCCTTTAATTAATATTTCGCCATCATTGGCAAGTTTGACTTCAACATTCGGCAATGGCTTGCCAATGGTTCCAATCTCAACATCATCCCTGCGGTTACAAGTAGCCACCGGCGCTGTTTCGGTCAGACCATAGCCCTGCAGCACCGTAACGCCAACGGCAAAGAAGAACTCGCCAACATCAACGGTCAGAGCCGCACCGCCGGAAGCCATCAACTGCATCCTGCCGCCAAGCTTGGCCCTGATCTTGGAGAACACTAACTTGTCGGCAATTTTATATTTCGCAGACAACCCAACCGAGCTTTTTCCGTCGAGTTTCATTAGGGCATATTTAATTCCGGTTTTAACCGCCCAATGGAATATTTTCTGTTTTCCGCCGGATTCTTTGGCCACGTTATTATAGATTTTAGCTTTTACTTTCTCCAGCAGCTTCGGTACGGTGGTCATAACCGTCGGCTTGATTTCCAGCAAATTCGCCCCAACGGTATCGACCGATTCGGCCAGTGCCATGGTAGCCCCGACGGCAAACATAGTGTAGTACCCCGTGGTGCGTTCATAGGAATGGCATAGCGGCAGATACGACAGCAGCGTATCGTTTTTGTCGAAATGAATTGCCTCTATGCAGCCCAGCACATTGGACGCTACATTGCGGTGGGTGAGCATCACCCCCTTCGGGTCGCCCGTTGTTCCGCTTGTATATATCAATGTGAGCAGGTCATCGGGTTTAACTTTCGAGCATAATTCATTGAATATCTCTCTTCTTTGCCCGGAGGTTTTAAGCTCTCTGCCGCGATCGAGTATGCTTTGCATTGATTTGACCGCTACGTCATCGCAATCGAAGTCGTCATTCATAACGATGACATGCCTTAACGAGGGCAGCTTCTCCTTGAACTGCATTACCTTGCCAAGCTGGAAATTATTGGATACAAATATCGCAGAAGTTTCACAATTCCCGAAGATATACTCCTCTTGCTTTGCCGTTAGGATAGCAAAAACCGGAACGTCGATGGCGCCGATACCAGTAATAGCAAAATCGGCCAATATCCATTCTATCCGGTTTTCCGAGGCAATGCCGACGCGGTCGCCGGCGTGAATTCCAAGTTCGAGCAGCCCGATGGCAAGGCTTTCGACTTTCTCCCGGAGTTCCGAATAGGTCATATCCACATATTCGCCATCCTTTTTGTATTTATACGCCGGTTTGGAATCGCCTAATTGCTCGCAAACATGCAGGAACATTCCCGGAATTGTAGAAAAACTCATTTTAGCTCCTTGTATATTTATGATAGATGACTGTTTTATCAATACTTCGGACATATTTTATAATGACTTGATAAATAAAACACTTATGAAAAGTCATTCTGAGCGGAGCGAAGAATCCAGAACTATATACATCTTAAGTAGTTATAGATTCTTCACTCCGCAACGCCACAAGTGGCTACGCTCCGTTCTGAATGACAATAATGTCCGAAGTATTATTTTATGAAAAATAATGAAAACAAATAGCTTTGGAAGGTAAACTCCACGACAGGAAACCGTTCTGCCGGCCAAGCTTATTCAATATCGTCAAATATAATTATAATAATCAATATTTTCAATTAATTAGCCAGAATATTTTGAGATTTTTATGAGCAAGGGGTTGCAACCCCTTGGATATAGGTTGCTTTATTGGTAATTTGTAACGGATTGGGATTATATTTCGGAATGCAGGCGGGAATAGCTCAGTTGGTAGAGCATCAGCTTCCCAAGCTGAGGGTCGCGGGTTCGAGTCCCGTTTCCCGCTCAGATGTTTATTCAATAGGTTTAAGCCTTAGATTTATCTAACCCCTTTTTTTCCCTTCTTTCCGAACGTTTTATACTTTTTAACTCAGAAACGACTTGATTCATGCTCAGTAATGAATTAATATAGGAATTTAACGAAACATTATTTTTTTTGGCACTTTCGGATAACATTTGATGTAAATACTTTGGCATCCTTACCGACAGTTTGCCGCTAAAGAAAATATCCTCTTCAGTAGTTTTGGGATATGGGATTTCAATCCCTTCATTTAAAAAAAGTTCAAAATAATGTTTTTTGACTTCCTCTAAGTCTTTAATAGCTTCTTCGATTGAATCGCCATCACCAATAAAAGTATATTTACCTAATTGAGGGATAGTCGCCATATAACCACCACCATCATCTTCTGAAAATTCTGTGATCTCAATTGGATAACGAAGTTTCAAATATTCTTCTAATTTACTTTTGGGTGTTGTCAATTTCTTTCTCCTTGATGTGATTAATTGCTTTTAATACAATTTTAATATAATGAGGTTTGATCCTATTCCCTTTCACCGGGGTTGTGATACTTCCGCTAAATGCACCAGGCATATCTTTTAATGTATTATGCCGGATGTGGTATCAATGCGATCCACCTTCTTTAGTTTTATAATTAGGGAAAAATTCTTTTAAAACTACTAATAGCTCAGTTTCTTGTACATATCCGGATTTAAGGTTGCTCCATTTCTTAAGTATTTTATCAATTCTCGCCATATTTTGATTTTTTTTGGGAGCGAAGAGTTGCAAATATAATACTAAATACGATACCATTCTAATTTATTAAACGTAATTTATTTAATTTTGTTGTTCAAATATGAATTAAATCTAATTATTCATCATTTCCCGCTCTGATGTATAGTTGATGGGTGGATTGTGCCAGTTTGCCGTGGGTGTTCGCTTGAGTGGAGAGTTCACTTATAGATAATTATGCTTTAATCATGCCGGCCCCGCCTTCCTCGCCACCACCTGCACAACTGCCCCAGGGCCTGTATGGTATCCGCCTTCGCGAATCTCCCTTACGAATTCCACACCATGAAGAAATTCAAGCCCGGCAAGTTCGGATATTATTGTTTTGAGTCCGAAGAGTAGTTCCGGGGTTTTTGGCCCGCCGGTCTTGTATTTCAGCTGGTCTTTGGAATAGCCCTCAAGAATATAAATCCCCCCATCTGACAGCCCTGCAACAACTTGCCGATGTATATCTTTCCTCATTTCCGGCGGCAAGTGGCAGAAAATTGACGTAATCACATCCCAATAATCAGGTGTAATCTCATATTCACTTAGGTCGGCCTGTATCGTTTTAATCCTTACATTTCTTTCGCTTGCAAGCTTCCTTGCTTTGTTAAGCCCAACGGCTGACGAATCCACAGCAGTCACATGAAATCCTTTTTCCGCGAGATATACTCCGTTGCGGCCTTCACCTTCGGCCAGGCTGAGAGCTTTGCCGCCGGTGAGTTTGCCGATGGCAACCGCTTCCACAAGGAAATCATTTGGCTCTTTGCCGTATGCGTATTCTTCGGTTCCGAATCTTTCGTCCCACATATTATCACTTTGTTTCGTTTATGTATTTCTTTATATTGTCCGGGAATAGATAATTAATCCCGGTTTTTATTATATTTCTAATCGTATTATAACACTATATATTTTGAATTTATATTGGGGCATGGTTTGAAAAAGTATTTCCTTATGATGAGCATAATTATTCTAAGTACTATAAATTCCTTTGGCCAGGGAATGAATAATGAGAATAATTCTTTAGATGAAATTGACATTAAGAATGCTTTAACGATTCTTGGCCTTGAGGTTTTTAAGTTCCCCGTCGCGCCCGGAAAGAGTAAATCATATATAAAAATCCATGCTGAAGAATATGAGGATAATAAGCTGATTGATAAAGGAGAATTAACATCTGATTTCACAGATAGTGAATTATTTATAAATGACCGCGAGTGGAGTCTGATGATTGATGATACTACCGGCAGGACTGTCAGGTTATATCTTTTTAATGATACTGATTCTTCCTTTGGCATAACGATTAATATTGGGGATATTACAGTATCGGCCAGAATAAACTATGACGCATCGAAGTATGGCCTTTCGCAGAGCAGGGCTTTTGAATATAAGCAGCCGGAAGCGGGCAGGAAAATCCCAATATTTGTTCGGTATATGCTGCCAATAGATCAACCGATGATCCATTGTCCCGGAGGTGCGCCTGTAAGCTGGATTGCCAGGCAATATTCACATATATTTGTTGTTTATCTCGAGTTGAGTGATAAATAATGCGAGCTAAAACTCATGGCTATTTATCTTTAATAGATGCCGCTTGCTTGCAATATGTGTCTAAAACAGCACAATATAGGTAAAAAAGGTACTTATTACAGCGATTATCATTACTTGGCTGTATTTTAACCGGACACTACTGTTCCACTATACTAATTAGGGTTTCCTCAAAAAGTAGTCGAGGAAAAAATTACTATTGATTATGATTTAAGGAGAATAACAACCCCCTTAATCCCCCTTTTTAAAGGGGAATTCTACTGGCTATTCCCCCTTAAAAAAGGGGGAAGTGAGCCAGGCGAGCAGGGGGTTGTCCTACAATATGCAAGACATAAAAGTATAATAAATCTATTTCCTTGCACTTTTATAGTTGAATATCTATTGTAACTACTATAACAATAAACAGTTAATACTTTTTGAAGACAAATCTATTAACAGGTGATTAGAGAAGCCTGGCACATAATCGGGTATGAAAGATCATTAATAACTTCTCAGTTAATAATGGCAATGAAGCAATAATTAGAAAGGTGCTAATCGTAAATTATTTCAATAACATCTGATTCTTACAAAAGCACTGTCCGGTATGTTTACTATTCCAACGGTTTTTTTTCTGTTGTAAGATGAGCTTCCTTCAAAATAATTACTTGTACTGAAAGATGATTCCAATTTGGCATCGATCAACATTTCATATAGTTCCTTACCACCTAAATCTATTACTAACTCATCATTTTCATAAGTAAACGGTACATTTATCAAAACAAATGACTCCTTTCCACTCCCATTACTCGTAACAGGTTTGTGACGAGAAGAACTTGACCAAAAAAAACTTAAGCTCACAGTGTCTAACTTGCTGTAATCATTAGAAAATTTCAGTTTCCCTTGTTTGCCGGTATTGTTACTACTAATTGGATTGGATTCGCCTTGAGAGCTAAACCATTCGATAGTGGATTTATCACCGGACTTTGTTATGTTCGAATCATTTAACATAAAATTTTTTGTTATAGAACAGACCCTTTCCGTGTAATTGTCCGAATCACTCTCACCACCACTATATGTATATCCACTTTTGATATGTACATTAATTATTACATTACCACAATCAACTGAGAATTGGGTAAAGTTCATATCGTCAATGATAGTTTCAGCTGGCTTGGGAGGAGCATCATTACACGCAAACAGAAATACGAGAAACATCATAGCTAATATTGAATATTTCAATGTTGAATATTTCATAGTAATACCTTGTTAGATAATACATACTTACTTATGGGGACACAAAACAAGAAAAATAAGTTACAAAATAAAAGCACAATTAATATTAGAATAATTATTTAATTCAAAAAGCGATTAACCCTGTCCAGGCATAGACAATTAAAAAACTAACGAAGTAAGTGAAGTTAGCTCATTACTCCACCCAAGTACCAATGCGGTTAAAATCAATTTCCCGTCCGTCGATGCTATTATAGCTTGACCAATAGATAAGCAGCGGGCGGCCGATAATATTATTTCGCGGCACAATGCCCCATTGCCGGGAATCCAGGCTGAGGGCGCGGTTGTCGCCGGCAACGAAATAGTAATCCTGATCGGCGATGACCAATGTCTGTGTGGCATTGATATAGAATTCAGCGTTTTGATATATATGGGCATTCGACGGTGTGATACGGACGGTATCGCCTTTTGCGGGAATTATTATGCGCGTTTTCCCCCGGGTATCACATGCAGCAATATCCGAATCATTCGATTCAATTATCTTTTTATCGTTGATAACAACATTGTCTCCCCGGACTTCCACCACATCGCCCGGCCCGGCAATAATCCGTTTGGCATATCTTTTATTCTCATCAACGCGCGGCATCCTGAGAATTACAACATCGCCAACCGATGGGGATTTATAGAATAATTTCAGATTATCCGGCAAGCGGAAATTGAAAAACGGAATGCGGCCCGGCAAGCCAAAAAAATACGAAAGCCGGCTGACCAGTACATAATCATCGGCTTTTAACACCGGACTCATGGAATTTGCGGATATATGTACAAAATCAATGGCGCAGGATTTTAATATAAAAATTGAAATGAGTATTATTAATGCTATTTGAAATACGGCTCTGAACCGTCTTGGCTCGTAAAGCTCCTCCTCTTCGGGTTCATCGCCGCCGAGATCGTCTTCGTCATCAAATTCGTCATATTCTTCGTAGTCTTTTTTCATTTATTCCGAATTTCCTGCAAATCTCTGTTTTATAATGATTTAGCCCATATTATTCACAAGCAAGGCAAGTAACCACGAGCTTAAGTCCATGGGATAGAAGAGAAGCAACCATTTGGCTTTAGCCATAGATATTAGTGGAATTCATGGGTTAAAGCCCGGGTTAGGTTGTTCTGTTTATGAATCCACATGCTAAAGCACGTGGCTATTGAAAATAATATCTATATGGCATTTTTATCTCATTTTCGTTCTGTTTGTTATAATATCAATTCCTAATTGAATTGAAACAAATAATTTACTTAACTCTTTATTAACTATACCTTTAAGGGTATAGTTAATTACGATTTCAAGTAAAAAATGATATAACAACCGGCGGAACAAGGCCCCAGAGATCAAAGGGCGGAATTATTCGGCTCATAACTGCTCAAGCACCCTGACGTCATTTTCGTATAGAAGCCTGATGTCGTCGATGCCGGTGCGAAGCATAGTAACTCTTTCGATTCCGAACCCAAAAGCAAAGCCGGAATACCGCTCGGGGTCAATATCGCAGCCGCCCAGCACGTTCGGATGCACCATGCCGCAGCCGGCAATTTCCAGCCAGCCGGTTTTCTTGCACACCCTGCAGCCGCCGCCGCCGCAAAGAAAACAGCTTATATCCAGCTCGGCGCTCGGTTCGGTGAAAGGAAAAAATGAAGGCCTGAACCTGAAATCAATATCATTGCCATACATCTTGCACGCAAAAATCATCATCGTCCCCTTCAATTCCGCAAAGGAAACCTTTTTGTCAACATACAGCCCTTCCACCTGGTGGAATTCGGCAAGCGAGCGTGAATTAATCGCCTCATTTCTATAGACCCTGCCGGGCATTATCGACCTGATTGGCGGCTTCTGCGACTGCATCACCCGAATCTGCACCGGCGAAGTATGCGTTCTAAGCAAAAGCCCATTGTCGGATTTAACAAAGAAAGTGTCCTGCATATCGCGTGCCGGATGGTCGGGCGGAAAATTTAGCGCATCGAAATTATGGTGGTCATCTTCGATGTCCGGCCCCTCGGCCACGTCGAATCCCATTGATGTGAACACGTTCACCATATCGTCAAGCACTTGCAGCACCGGGTGGCGCGAGCCGATATATCCGGCTCGGCCGGGCAGCGTCAGGTCAATATCGGGAGTTGATTCTTCGGCTCTTTTGAATTTCTCGCTCAGCGAATTAAATTTATCCTGAGCGAATTTACGGAGCAAATTGAGTTCCTTGCCGATAAGCGGTTTGTCCTCTTTAGGAACTTCCTTCATCCTGTCGAACAAGGCCTGGATAGAGCCTTTTTTAACAAGGTATTTCAATTTGAAAGAATCAAGCGATTCCATATCGGCCACATTGCCGAGGCTACCCGAAATTTCTTCTTTCAATTTTGTTATTTCTTTAATCATATTGATTTCTTATATGTTACTATATTATTACCTGAATTCCCAAAGAAAAAACGGAAAAGAGGCTCCATTTTGTTATTCTGTAAATAGTTAGGGCTTCCTCAAAAAATTGACTGAGATATAATTATTAGTACGTTTGCAATAATAAGGAAAAAAACAACTACCTTAATCCCCCTTTATTAAGGGGGAAATGAGCCAGGCGAGCAGGGGGTTGTCCTATAATCTGCAAGGTTTTCGAGCATAATAAATTGTATGCCTTGCACTTTGTTGTTGAATATCTTTTATAACTACCTTAATTATGATTAGTTGATACTTTTTGAGTTTAATACTAGTTAACAAAAAAACGAAATATAAGTCACCCTTCCGATGAAGAAAAATAAGAAAAAAAGGGCAGGAAACATAGAAATAAAATCAAGTTTTAACGGCGGGGCTTTAACAAATTGCTCCTGCATTAAAGCAAACTGCGGGTTTATTGGAAAGTTAAATTTGATTAAGTGCTTGAATTCATTAAGCATAGCCAGTATCATTAATATAACATCCGAAAACACTAACGGGCATAGGCAGATAGGAAATCAAGATTGCTCAGCGATGGGCCAATTAGAATTACTGCAGAATCGGCCAAATTCCTATATATTTTATTTTTCTACCACAGCTTCTATTCTATTGATAAAAAGTTCTCTTATATAAGGATATTTCAATAATCGGGCAGCGCTGGCTCTTTTTTCGTTGGTTTTTCCGATTGGAATAATATTTATTTGGAAAATCTGTAGCTCAGTTGAGGCAATCATCCCCATAAATCGCTTATGGCTCATTTTATTCAAATTCCGATCGAACGGATACCAACGACCCGAAAGCTTGTGGTATGCTTTCAACAAGCTTTTTTTGGGGAAAATGATATGGCACCATGGGATAAAAATATAGCGGTACAGGTGACTGCCCAGCGGATAATAAAACGGAGCAAATGAAATTAGAATCTTTCCTTCGTTCTTTAGAACTCGTTTCATTTCTTTTAGCACATTGTCCGGATCGCTGAAATGCTCCATTGTTGCAAAAGAACAAACTATGTCAAAATGATTATCCGGGAAAGGGAACTGCTTGCCATCGTATATTTTGTAATTAATATTATTCTTTTCTAACATAGGCCTCCCCTTTTCGTCACGCCTTTCAAAGATGTCGATACCGATGCACTTCGACCTTTCTCCAAATGCTTTTACTATACCTCCGTCGCCGCACCCCACCTCAAGAATTGACTTTTCTTCAAGAGGCAGAAACCTATTAAAATGTCTAAAATAATACTTCCCTTTTTCGTAATTCATCTGAAAAAGTTCATCATTGGTTTTATTCGTAAATACAGTGGGTGCTGGAAACCATTTATTCATCCACAGAATAAACTTATACATGCAAACCTCCTTAAATGCATTATCGTTGTCTTTGTTATCGCCATACGCGGCGATGACTATCTTTTCCTCGCAAGCCAGGCCACGGCTCTGTTTGCACTGCGGGAGTATTTCGAACATTAGTTTAGCCAGGCTGGTGCTTTATTTCAAGGATATTAAGATTAATTCTTACTGGGATGCTACACCACGGGCAATATTAAAAAATAGATTTTGGGATAAAGATATATTATGAAGATGCCCATGAATTGTCTTTTTCATAGCCCAGCTTAATTAACGAATCACCAAATAATTCTAAAAATCTTTTTTTGTGAATATCTTTGAAATATTTCTTCCACTGTCCGGCCCTGCCGGAGCGAACATGAGTTCCTTCAACCGCTTTAACAGCATTTGAGAACAGGCTGTTAGCTTCAACTACTTTATGAAGAATATGGTAATCTCTTCTATTAAAACCAAGGAAAAGAAATATTTTATCAAAGTTTTCCAAGCTTACATCATCAATAATGTCCTCATATTTCACTTCAATGCAATTCGGTTGATTATAATTCCAATTAATAATATTATTTATCGTTCTTGCAGCGGTTTGTTCCATTTCTAACAACAGCTTATCGTCAAAATTATGTAAAGAATTAATTTTATCATGGTATGAAATGCCCCCAAGCTTAGGGTGTGGTTTGTGAAGCAAAATTTCATTCGAATGTAAATGATAAAAACAGCCTGATATAGCAATATCCCGCGGGTCGCGAATCAAGTGCATAGCTTTGAATTCCGGAAGGATATTTAGATTAAAATAGCTATGAGGCTGGAATATTATATGATAGTCATTTACCGGAACACTATTGTCATATATTCCAACTTTCTTTGTGTTATAAAATATTAGTCCTAATCTTTTAGATATTATTCTGAAAATTCTATTCATCCATACTGTACCCGTTTTATGATGAGTGCCAGTAATAATTCTATTTTTTAATCTCAACATCAGTAGTGTCCGGTTAAAAATGAGAGACGTTCCTAATTTATACCTAATAACAGTAGTGTCCGGTTAAATAAAGGAGCGGTTCGGTAATTAGTTGAAATTGCATAAATTAGGTACAACTAAAATTTCTAAATACAATTTCACCGAACCGCAATGAAAATTACAACAATCTTCTCTGAATTACTAAACATACTTCCTCCACACGTTCTTTCAAAGCTGACCCAATCGCATTCAGGCGACCACTACACGAAGACTTTCACAACATA
>JAJRTW010000161.1 GCA_024278075.1 Bacteroidota bacterium
AGTCGAAGGACTCAGGGTGGCTATTTTAGTGTCATAGTGAGCGGAGTCGAACTATAGACACAAGCGGCCCGGCTCAGGATAAACTGCCGAAGGACTCAGGGTGGCTATTTTAGTGTCATAGTGAGCGGAGTCGAACTATAGACACAAGCGGCCCGGCTCAGGATAAACTGCCGAAGGACTCAGGGTGACTATTTTAGTGTCATAGTGAGCGGAGTCGAACTATAGACACAAGCGGCATGGCTCCATTCAGAATGACAAAAATGTCCGATCTGATGTATTATTATATTCGTTGAAAATTCCAGTCAACTAAGGAATGCAGGGAAATAGGTTTATTATTCCGTTTTATTCCTCAAAATTAATTCAAGCCGGAGAGAATTACAGAAGAGCCATAATAGTATTAAGTTACTGCGAAAAGCACTGTCTACAATTTCATGCCGATAGAGAAATACATCAACCACGGCCCCCATACCGCACCATCCGGGTTCTTGATGAAATAGAAACTCCTGCCGACGGAGAATTTCGTAGGGCCAAGTGGGGTGTCGAAGGATATAGATGAGCCTATGCCATGCCTTAAGGAGGAGAATTTTATCGTTTCGGGAATTTTCCAGACACTGCCGAGGTCATACCTGATAGAAAAATAAGTATCAAATAAAATCTTAAAGGGAAATTTTACTCTGTACTCAAGCGAGCCAATCGCCATTTGTCTTCCTCGCTCTTCATCTTCGCGCAGGCCGTAGAATATATCCTGGCCGCCAAAGTTATATTGCTCCAAAAATGGAAGCGTGGCATCGGCAAAGCCAAAGAACAGGCTGGGCCTGAAGGTGTGGCTGCCAAAAGTATAATTAGTCCTGTAATAGAATTCTACCCTGGAAAATCCGATTCCGTCATCACTTTGCAGGAAGCTGGTTTCGAGCGACAAATCCAAAAGCCCGCCGCTTGTGGGGAAATCAATTTGGTCTTCGTTGTCAAATAATGCACCAAGTTTAATCGTGGAAATTGAATACATGGGGTTTTGCCATGACGAATCGGCGTAGTTCCACCTCTGCCTTTCGAAACGGTAGCCAACGCCAAGCCTTCCCTTTTTCTCAAGTTGCTGTCCAATCCATAGATTAATGCCGTATCTCTCTTCGAAGATTTCACCTGCCCTGCGGCGTTCGTATTCGTCCCGCGGCAAATCTTTGACTCCAAAATATTGATACAGCAATCGGTTTTTATAATATGAATTGATTTTATAGCTAAGTAATGTGTTGAGAATGCGTGAATTTTCCATGCTTAAAGAAACTGATTGATTCCTGGCCCCGCCGGCAAAATGGATGTCAAGCCTAACGCCTTGGTTGAAGATGTTCTCCTGAATCAGATCAATTCCGATTTGTGCATATCTTTCATTGTCAACCCGCCCGCCGAGCAGTATTGATTGCGTCCCGAATTCCTTCACAAAAATATTCAGGTCGCACCCGCCGGAATCTATCGAATTAATTATATTGAACGATACACTGCTGAACAGCCCGGTGCTTATCAAATTCTCCCAGCCCTGCTGAATCAAATCCGCACTCACCGGCTTGCCCGTATCGAATGGCAATTCCCTTTGCACAAGGAAATCGTTTGTTGAGAGATTGCCGGTTATATAAATATTATTAATATTGCCATCATCAACATTTAATATCAGGATGCTGTCGCCGGCAAACTCAACATTGCGGATGTATGCAAGGGAATAGCCTGACTGCCGGTAGAGCCGGAGTATCTCTTCCCGGATTTGGATTAATTGCTGCGGGTTATATCTATTGCCCGAGAACCCGGATGTGAATATATCACTAAATCTCTTCTCCTCGGCAAGGCCCGAGCCTTCAATCTTTATAGATTTAATTATCGGGGGTTCGGGGGCAAGTGGGTTGCTTTTTGCATATTTTAAATTATTGTAACTACTCATGTTGCCTGCAATTGAATCTTCCTCTGAGGATAATCGTCCGTTTGTGCCGGCCGGCCGATTGCCGGCAGCCGATTCTGATGATTTAAGTTGCCACAGAGAGTCTTTTATATTTTCTATCAATAATTCTAATTCGGGTATTTTTTGCTTAGCAGCCTTATATCCCTCTGATATCAGATTATGCAGTGATTTAAAGTTATCATTTTTGTGGTTTCCGATATTGGGTTCGATTACAATATCTGTTTTATTAATGGCATCTGTGCTAAAATATTTCATCATAATCGAGACCACCTGGTCGGCAATATTCCAGGGAGTATTGAGTTCATCGGAACCATATAGTGGTGATACGGTATTGACAACAATGATTATATCCGGGCCGAACTTGATGGCCTCGTCCACAGGAATATTTGCCATCAATCCGCCATCGACAAGGATCATATCATCGACTCTTATCGGGGTATACCGCAGCGGGACCGTGGCGCTTGCCCTTATGGCCGTCACCAGGTCGCCTTTGCTTAACGACACGGTTTTGCCCGTGACAAGGTCAGATGTCACCGAGCGAAATTTGTATTTCATATTGTCGAAATCGCCATTGCATTGATACAAACTATTCCATATTAGCTTCTGAAGAAATGCGTTGAAACGATTCCCAATGGAAATGGCTTCGGGAACTTTGAACTTAAAATTATCGAATCGGAGTGTAAGAAGGCTTCTGTCATTGATTATTTTTTGGTCGAGGAAAAGGTCCGACCTGCTTTGGCGGTTCGACAGCGAGAATATCTCGTCCCAGTCGGCATTCAGAACTATCGAATCCAATTCACCGGCGTCGTATCCGGCAGAGTATAACCCGCCCACAACGGCCCCGATGCTGGTTCCAATTATATAGTCTATGCTAATGCCGGCTTCCTCGAACGCTTTTAAGGCACCAATCTGAGAAATCCCCCTTGCTCCTCCTCCGCTTAGAACAAGAGCTATTGTTGGCCGGGTATTATCAAAATTCATTTCTGTCTTCTGATTCGAAAAGCACAGTTGAAAAGATAATAGAAGAATTATAAGTGTTATTCGTTGCATTAGGATATTGTAACGTAAGTATGAAATGCCAATATTACAATCTGATATCAAATCCTTTTATATCATATTTCGGTTCAGACTTGGCCACTTCCACATTTTCAACAGATGAATAAGAATTTCCTTGTTTCAGATATTCAAGCAATTTATTAAGGTTATCCACGGGGCCTTCGGCAATCACTTCCACCCGGCCATCGCGAAGGTTTTGAGTATATCCATTCAGGCCTAATTCCGTAGCTTTAGTATAGACGAAATACCTGAAGCCAACCCCCTGCACATGCCCGGAAATAATTATATCAGCTCTTTGAATGCTTTCGGTCATAATAGAGTTCGATAACGGCAGCAAAGCGGAACATATTAAATTAACATAATATCTCTGGCAATAGCATCGGATTTGGATTTATTAATAACCATCTCAATTATTCTCAAAGCAAATTGTATGGCCGTGCCGGCTCCGTGGCTTGTGATAATATTGCCGTCGACAACTACTTCGTCATCGCAATAGTCATATTTCATTAATTGAACTTTAACCGAGCGGTGGCTTGTTATCTTCGAATCCTTATTAAGAATTCTATAGTGGTCAAGAATCAACGGGGCTGCGCAAATGGCGCCAATTAACTTCCCCCTGCTTGCATGAGCCCTGGTTATCGATTCCAGGTAATTATTTTCCATAAGGTTCTTGGCTCCGGTGGCTCCGCCGGGAAAAATGATAATATCAAACTCATCATCCGGATCGATGTCGTCAATGAAAATATCCGGCAGCAGCCGGACACGCCTGGAGCAAGTAATTATATCATTGTCGCCGGCTATTTTCACATTCAGGCCCGCCCGGCGCAGCAGATCGATGATTATCACCGCCTCCATCTCTTCGGTTCCCTGCGATACGGGAATAAGTACGCTTTTGTCCATGTGAATTAATATATTATTAAACGATTAGCAAATAAAGAAAAATATTTATATATTTTATGCCGCTTGCCGGTATATGTTTTATTACTTTTGTGGAATAAGCAAAATAGGAAATTAATTCCGAAATTAAAACATGGTATTATTATTGCTTTTATCGGGAGCGTTTGCTTTTTTGTTACTTCGGAACTTTATATTAGTGTTGTAATCTATGCCAACAAAAGAACTAAAAGAAGCCGATCTATTGATCGACCGCGGGGATGCGCATTTCAAGGAGCAGGAGTACGAAAAGGCTCTTGAGTGTTATTCCAATGCTATTGATATTAATCCACGGTCAGCCTTCGCATATTTTAAGAGGGGCAATTCTTTGGCCGAACTTAAACAGTGGAATAAGGCTCTTTCGGATTATAATAATACGATTGTCCTGAATCCGGGCTTTTCGTTTGCGCATTTCAAGAGGGGCTGCGTTTATATTGAAATGCGGCAATTTCAATTAGCTATTAATGACCTCGATACTGCCTTAGAGATAAACTCTGAATTTCATTTCGCTTATTATAAAAGAGGCTATGCCAAGACCTATTTAAAACTTTTCGACGAAGCCATTGAAGACCTGAACAGGGCCTTGGAGTTAAATCCATCTTATACGGAAGCTCTTCAGCAAAGGGCAAATATTAATTTCGAACAAAAAAAATATGAGGAAGCCCTAAGGGATTATGAAAAAGTAATTAAGCTTGACCGGGCCAACGAAAAAGCATATATAGCAATGGGAATCGCCCACGGCAATATGGAGAATTATGCCGAAGCAATTAAGGATTATTCAAGGGCGTTATCGGTTAATAAAGAATCAACCATTGCTTTGAGCTACCGCGGTATGGTTCTTAGCAAAATGAAGAGATACAAAAACGCAACTGATGATTTTTCAAGGCTCATCGATTTGAAACCGAATTCCCCCGATCCTTTCACAAGCAGGGGCATGGCATATTTTGCCATGAAGGAATTTGACAAGGCATTAAAGGATTATGACCGGGCCAACGAACTGAAGCCCGACGATAAGAATATCTTGTATGGCAGGGCAAATGCAAAATATAATTTAAGGAAATTCTATGACGCTGTGTCTGACTATACGCGTGCTATCGAAATCGACAAAAGATTTGAAGCTGCATATTTCGGCAGGGCAAACGCATATATCAGCCTCCAAAATAATCTGGAGGCAATCAAGGATTATTCCAGGGCAATTACTATCAACAACAAGTTCCTTCAGGCGTATATCGGACGCGGTATTGCATATACCAGAATGAATTATCACCAAAAAGCTTTGGAAGACTTTACCCTGGCAATCGAAATCAACCCGAAATCCGCCCAGTCATTTCTTAACCGCGGCGTTGTGTATAGGACACTCAAGAAAAATGTAGATGCGGCGATGGATTTTAATGAATTCCTGAGGCTCTCCCCGGGAGTTAACAAGACTACCCAGCAGATTCGCTCATGGCTTGGTAAAATGGGTTTTACGGAAAAATCTTGATAATACCTGTTTTTAATAGCTATAAATTCTCCGCAAGCTAAAGCACTTGGCTTTAGTGCTAATCGCCGATAGCCTGCAACCAGTTGCCTTAACTTGCGGAGAAAATCATACTTCAACTACTTCGCAACTACTAACTTACTGTAGACAGCCTTTCCGTTAGCTTTCAGGTATACATAATATATTCCCGAACTTAAGCCTATTGTCGACAGATTGATGTTGCTGAAGCCTTCAGCTATATATCCGGTATATACTTTCGACACTAAATTTCCATCGGATTTATAGATGCCAATATCAACCATCGTACCCTGGCCAAGATAAATTGTTGCTATTGATTCCTCTGCAGCCGGGTTCGGTGAAATATTGTCAATCCTGAAACCCAAGTCCGTTTCTCTGCTATCAACAGATGTGACAGGCTCGAAAGTAAAATCAAGATAGCTGAATCTGGTACCATTGGCATTCGGCTGCCACAAACGGGCATTGCCGTTGTCGGAAAAGACAGTCCCATCCATAGCTCCGGTCGACTGCACCGATAGTATCGGAGTCCATGTGGTTGCATCGCCCGGAGTTGTAAAAACTTCGCCGCTATAGTAAAGCACTGCAATGAAATCAGACCTTTTCGGAGAGAATAGATATACGGGGAACAACCCGTTAGCTGTAAACTCAAATTGGTTTAACGCCCAGGTTTCGCCGCCGTCGGAAGTGGTGGCAGCAAGCCTCGGGGCGCCCTGGGATCTGGATTCGGAATAAACCGCCATGCCGTTGTTTTCATCTTTGAATGCCACAAAACTAATATTTCCGCCGGGATAAATATCATGAGCAGTCCAGGACTGCCCGCGATCTCTTGACCTATATACACGCCCCTGAGATGTCCCGAACCATATATTATCCTCCATATAATAAATAGAACCAACGTAGCCGTTTTCATCGGTAAGCCATTGCGGCAAATTCGTCACCATGTTCCAGTTCAACCCGCCGTCGGTTGTGTATCCGACTCCTGTACCACCAAGATAAGGATCGCCGAGGAAAATGCCGTTTTGATCATCATAAAAATAAATATCATTCACAAAGCCGGTAATCGAACCGACGCTGACAAAATTCCAGGTGGCACCACTGTCCGCAGTGCTGTATATGGCAGCAGGCCCCGGGGTTTGGTTGCCGGAACCGGCAATAGCAACGCCCTCGTCAAAGGCATATATACAGTACAAAATGCCGCTGGTTGAAATTGGGGCAAAAGAAATTTCGTATTTATCTTTTCTGAAGTAAATGCTGCTATTGTATGCTCCGCTTTCGCCAACCGACCAGTAAACATCTGCCGATGGCGATGATGATGTATGCCATTGAGGGCGAACAAACGGACTTAAGCCAAAGTTAAGTGTGGTTAGCCTGTTGCTTGATGGAATTCGGATTGGTACGTTAATGATTTGATAATCCGTATAGTCCCCGGATTCGAAAGTAACAAGCAGCCTTCCGGTTCCATAATACCACGGATTGTTGTCAAGCAGTTGAACGTTTATACTCATTGAAGCTGTTTCCATAGTGCCAACATCACCGACGATATTCTCGCCATTGGTAACGGCCAGATAGTTGTCAATCGGTGTAATTCTTACATTAAGATTCTCGGCCACGGACAGATAGTTTGTTACATCCAAACTAATCTCAGTCACCGTATAATCCGTTAAAGCATCGCCGGTGCCAAATGACCAGCCGGACAATTCCATTCCCGGCACCTGCGGTGAACTTTCGTCAAGGTTATACTCGACAGCTCTTGTGGCATTCACCTTTCCGTAATAGCTCGGCCTTAAACTCTCGTCGCTCAGCGACAGAGGATCTACAGTGCTTCTGATTTGATGAAGCACCTGCTTTGGGGTCCAGAATGGGTGGAGGGTTTGCACAAGTCCGGCAACTCCAGCCACCAAAGGAGAAGACATCGATGTGCCGGACAGGTTGGTATATCTATTGTTGGGAATTGTGGAGAGTATGTTCTCGCCCGGGGCATATACTGATACCGACAGCCCAAAGTTAGACATACCTGACGGCCTGTTGCTTGAAGTGGAAGCTCCGACACTTAATACATTATCGTAATTTGCCGGATATTGGGGCGTTAGGTCGTTATTGATACCGTCATTCCCCGAAGCGGCCACAACAAGCGAGCCCATCCCGGTTGCCTGATTGATTATATCCTGATAAACCGGACTGAACCCCGTGCCTCCCCAACTACAGTTAATCACATGAGCACCCATCCTGGCTGCATAAAGGATAGCTTCGTAGCCCTGATAAACACCTCCTGCTTGTGGATTGTCCGATGAAGTTTTCACCGGCATCAAAGTGCAGTTGAACCCAGTGCCTGCAATTCCAATACCGTTATTTGTTACTGCCGCAGCAAGGCCCCCGGTATGAGTGCCATGAAGATTAGCATCGTTCGAAGGGTTGTTGTCCGGTTGAAACTGGCCGGAAAGAGCCTGGCTAAGGGTGACATTCCCCACGAAGTCCCATCCCCGAACATCATCAATAAAACCATTGCCGTCATCGTCTATTCCGTTGTCGGCTATTTCATTCGGGTTCATCCAAATATTATCCGCCAGGTCATCGTGGTCCCAATCGGTTCCGGTGTCAACATTTGCAATAATTATCTCGGGGCTGCCATGAGTAATATCCCATGCACCCTCCAAACGAATCGACCTGACGCCCCACTGCTGTATAAAAGCCGGGTCGTCGGGCCTAAAATTTATTTGATAAATAAATACCGGAACGGCATATTCAACCTCGGGGTTTTTCATTAATTCGCGGCAAATATCATAAGGGTCGACAGGAGAATCATAGAATACTTCATAGATTCGCCCGATTCCTTCTTTGTCGATATTTTTCATTTTCCCGGTTGCAAAATCCTCGAACGGTGCGCGAATGTTCCGGATATTGAGACCGCTGATTGAGGATTGAATGGCGGGCGAGTGGAATTTGGTGCCATCGGCAGCAATCGATTTTATATCCTTGGTTTTGATATGTATGGAATGCTGCGAATACTCATCCAAAGGGACTTGCGGAATTTGGTAAATTTTCGCAGGTGTCATTTGGCCGTTGCTCTTTGCTTTGCCCGGCAGTACGATTGTATAAGCTATTGTTTGGCCCGTAGCCGGATTCGTGAAAGCAGTAAGTTTGTCAGTTTGATTTGTTCGTGTTTGCTGGTCCAAAACGGCTGAAACAGCACTTGGTGTCATAATACACAGAAAAAGAAACCCAATTACGAAATTGGTTATCGAAATAATCATAATACATATACCCCAATAAGTTGAAAAATTAAGCCCTTACGTTTAACTTCCCTAATTTTAATATCGATTTCAAATTTAATACACGAAAGACTTTGATTTTTAATATATTTATCGTTTAAAAATTTGGCAAGGCTAACTATTTGAATGAACTACCCCGCCGCAAGCAGCGGGGGTATCGATTTGGATTATCGTTATAAAAGCGTGGCAAGCCACGGGGAATTAAACCCACGAGTGGGATTAAAAACAAGAAACCGGACACTTGTGATATTGGGTTGAAAAATGATATAGTGTAACTATTCGTTAATAAACTTAGTATATTATACTCACCCCCAAATCGGAATCTGGCAATGACATGGACTTGTGAAATAGGCCTAAATCCATCACCCTTAACCAGGCCTAAGAATAACCACTCCAAAGCAATAATAAAAAGAAGCTGCCGCTTTACTTCTTCACCTCGATTATTCTGCCCGGCGTCCAGGGTGCATTAATCTCATCCAGTTTTCTTTCCAATGCCTTCAGATTATTCTCAACCAATTCCTTTAAATCAGACGAAACCGCCCGGAATTGCTTGTCGACAATATTATAGCCGTCCAGATTTGTCTTAGTCGGCTGCGAACGCGAATTAGAAATGCCATAAATAATTAATCCCAGCCGGCTGGTAATCGACGGTGACTGGTTGGCATTCCTCTTGCTTTTCGATTTATCGCCCGACAGCTTCAGGCCAATATCATTCAAAGCATATTCCAATTCTCTGGCCATTTTGTGTATCTCCGGGTTGGCCTCGGGGGTTACCATCAGAGTTTTTCTGATTGCAGTTAATTTCTTCCTGGCCTCGCCAAGAGTTTTGGCAGCGCCATAAACAGCTCTTCGCAGGCCGGATACCTTATTGCGGAAATCGGCCAGCGACTGAACATCTACGGCCGGAAGAGTCACATTGTCCAAATTCCTGGCATTAAACCGAACCGGCCCGGCAATTTTAACCAAAGCCCCGTCGATGTTTTTGTACATTTCCACCTGATATTCGCCCGGAAGCACCGGCATGCCCGAATGCTTGTTCGCTTTCGATTTCTCGCCCAGCGGCGATGTTGAGGCTTCCCGCAAATCCCAGACGATTCTGTTGATGCCCTTCTTTGCGGGCTGCTTCAGCCACCTGACGGTATTGCCGCCGGCATCGGTAATCCTAAACATAAGGAATGGCGGTTCCTCCTCATCCTCGGCCCTTAGCTGTGCGAAATTCGGATATAATGGGCCTTTGCCGGCCTCGGTAAGTTTCTTCGACGAATCCTTTCTGATGGCTTTTTTGGTCTTCATTGCCTCTTTCAGATAATATGTAATGACAGCGCCGTAGGGATGATTCTCAGCTCTGTAGAATGTGTGGCCCATTGAATGCCGCCCGGTGGTGCGTTTTTTAGTGAATATCAAAGCATCTTTAACTGGGAATACCACAGCTTCCTTATCGAGCATTTCTTTGCTGACACTCCGTAACGGCGAATAATCATCCAGAATGTAAATCCCTCTGCCTAAAGTAGCGAGTGCGAGGTCATTCTCGCGGCGCTGGACGTCGATGTCCCTAACTGAAATAACAGGCAGGCCATTTTTTAATTGAATCCATTTGCGGCCGCCGTCGAGTGTGAAAAACAGGCCGAATTCCGTACCGGCAAAAAGAAGATTCGGGCTTTCGTGGTCCTCGGCAATAGTGTGCACGGTACCATTCTCTGGCAGATTCCCCGATATTGATTTCCATGATTTACCTTTGTCCGTGCTTCTTAGAATATACGGCTTGAAGTCGCCCTGCTTTCGGTTGTCGAAACTTGCATAAACGACATTTTTATCATGCAGCGAAGCCTTTAGGTCGGCCACATAGGTGTTCTCGGGAATGCCGGGGAATTCCTCATAATTAATCCATTGGCCGCCGTCATTTTCAGTAACCCGGATCAAGCCGTCGTCGGTTCCAACGAAGATAAGGCCTTGCTTCTTGGCCGATTCCGATAGCGATACGATATTGCCATAGAGCGAAGTGGAGGCATTTTTGGCCACAGCCTCCGGTTCCCATATTTTACCCATAACCTTTAATTTATTTCTATCGATTTGCCGGGTCAGGTCGCCGCTGATTGCCGTCCATGAATTTCCGCGGTCATCACTTTTGAATAATTTATTTGCGGCAAAATATAATCTGGTATGCGAATGCGGGCTGATGATAAGCGGTGAATTCCAATTCCATCTAAGGAGTTCACCCTCGCCGGGCTGGGGCTGGATGGGCGTTATCTCGCCGCTTCGTTTGTCATGGCGAACCAGCCAGCCGTACTGGGGTTGCGAGTAAACGATATTCGGGTCTGTCGGGTCTATCATCGTCTTGAATCCGTCGCCGCCAACGGTGAAATACCAGTCCTGATTCATAATGCCGGTTGAATTAGTTGTCCGCACAGGCGCCCCGAGTGTGTTATTGTCCTGCGTGCCGCCGTATACATTGTAGAAAGGCTCGGCATTGTCGGCGGTAACGCGATAGAACTGTGTGACGGGCAGATTCTCGAAGAACCGCCAGGTTTCGCCGCGGTCATAAGTCTGGTAAACGCCGCCGTCGCCGCCAATCATAATATTATCCGTATTCTCGGGATTTATCCACATGGCGTGGTCGTCCACATGGCGCTGCTTGAGTTTCAGCTTGGTAAAAGTCTTGCCGCCGTCGGTGGTATACTGGGTGTAGGTATCAACAGAGTAGACGAGGCCAACATCCTTGGGGTCGCAGAATAATTCCTGATAATACTGGGCGCTGCGGGTGGCGATACTATTGCGTTTTTCCCATGTGGCACCGCGATCTGTCGTCCGGAAGAACCCGCCCTTCTTTTCCGATGCTTCGATTATGGCATAGATCACATCGGGGTTCACAGGCGATATGGCAATCCCGATACGGCCTACGTATCCTGTTGGGAGTCCGCCTTTAAGCTTATCCCAATTCCCGCCGCCGTCGGTTGTTTTGTATATTGCGCTCTCCGGGCCGCCATTGATTAATGTCCATACGTGGCGCCGCCGCTGGTACGAACTTGCATAAAGGACATCCGGGTTGCGCGGGTCCATAACCAGATCCGAAACGCCAGTGTTTTCGCTTATTTAAAGAGATTTATTCCATGATTTACCGCCGTCGGTTGTTTTATAAAGGCCGCGGTCGCCGCCCGCCCTCCACAAAGGGCCTTGAGCCGCCACATAAACAACGTCCGAATTTCGAGGGTCGATAATAATCTTGCCTATATGCTCGGATTCCTTTAATCCCATATTTTTCCACGACTTACCGCCGTCAATGGATTTATATACACCATCGCCATAAGAAACCGAACGTTGTGAATTATTCTCGCCCGAACCAACCCAAACAACATGGTGGTTATTCGGGTCAATCTCGACGCATCCGATGGAATACGACCCCTGCTTGTCGAACACCGGCTTGAATGTAGTGCCGTTATTTGTTGTTTTCCATACGCCCCCGGAAGCTACCGCAACAAAGAATTCGTTGTAATCGTTGGGGTTTACGGCAAAATCAATTATTCTGCCGGAAGTAACCGCCGGGCCAATCAAACGCAGCTTCAGGCCATCGAAAGTTGCCGATGACATTGGGCCTTTTTGGTCTTCGTTTTCGTTATCTTTGTTTTCTTCGGAGAATGCCGGCTGGCTGCTGATAATAATTAGTGCGATTAGAAGTGAGATGAATTTCATTTTGAGCCTGTTATTGATTAATATTTATTAATAAATTGGCATTAATTAGTCAAGAATTTTCATTGTGGGGATTGTCATTTTCCCCTTTGTGAATACGGGGAAAAACGAATATACAAACTAATATTAAATTATTAATGATAATGAATTCAAAATAAAAGTAAGGTTAATTAGTTTTAATAAAAAGCAATAGATGTAAAATTCTAAATAAAATAAAATATGATATTTAAAATACTCGCATTCCTTATTGTAGCTCTCCATAGTGTTAATGTTTCCGCAGAAGATAATTCCGTTGAAAAAGCAGATCAAAGCGGGCTTTACAGGATTGGCCTTATTGGTGGGGGATTCCACATTTGGAACCAAACAACTATCCCCGTTTATGGCCTCACCAACGATTGCGGATGTTTTTCGGACGGCGAGAAAACCAGTTTTTTTGGCGGCCTGACTTTTGGCTATAATATTATTGATGATTTTCTGGCGGCCGATGTAAGGGTTTTATATGAATCGCGTCCGGTGTATTTAGAGGCAACAACAACTGTCTCTGATTATTTGAATCCTTTGACGAATCAATACGAGCCATTCGTTAGGCAATATACTTATGACGCCGCTTTGGAATACGTAGCTTTTGATTTAGGAGCGCGGGTTAAGCCATTGTATTATCTTGATGGCTTCCGGGATTTACCGATATTTTTCAGGATAGGCTTCGAGGCTGCCCAGCCGCTGTTCAGCACAAATTATGTAAAAACCGAAGAAATACTATCGCCGGAAAGGGTCTTGTTCCCGGATGACACCAGAAAGCACGTTATCGGCGAAGGCGAAATAAGTGATGCCGGCACTGCCTATGGAGCCGCCTTTTCGCTTCAATCTGATATTCGATTGCGTTCGGGTATGATTATCACCCCCGAAGTGTCCTACCGCTTCGGGCTGAATTCAATCGTATCGAATAGTGATTGGTTTGCCGATATACTTCGTGTTGGCGTTGCGGTTAGCTGGGAGTTCGGCGCCGAAGAGCCGGAGCAAGAGCCGGAACCTGAAATTGAAATTCCAGTGCCGGACCTACCGCCCGCAAAAGAAATTATTGCCAAAAAGCCGCCTGTTATTAATTCGATTGCCCCGGACGGCTTGAGCATCACCGAAACGGTCGTTACTCAGACTTATCCTTTGCTGCCTTATATCTTCTTCGATAGTGCTTCGGTAAATCTTAGGGCTAAATATAAGAACAGTGGTTTAGCATTAGAGAACAGGAATTCCTATGTACTGCCCCAAACCACAATGGCAATCTATTACCATTTGCTTGATATAATCGGGATGAGATTGGCCGAAAACGCCGATGCCCGCATTACGATTACCGGTATGACCGACGGAGCGGAGATGACGGATGCTGGCGAAAGGCTCGAGCTTGCCAGATACCGCGCAATTGGGGTGGGGGAGTACTTGCAAAAGAAGTGGGGGATTGCCCGGGACAGAATTTCAATTGATAGCAGGAATCTTCCCGGATTGGCAACAAGCACCGAGTATCGGGAAGGCTATCAGGAAAACCGCCGGGTAGAGATTTCCTCGGCCAACCCCGACATATTGAAACCCATTGTCCATTCAAGATTTCTTGAATTTAGTGGAAATAAAAATGAACTGGCATTTGAAACAGATGTTGAAGATGTCGCCAATATCGAAAGCTGGTCTCTAAGCCTTGACCTGCCCGAAAGAACGATGATCTATGTGGAGGATGACGGCAGCCCGCCGAAGAATATCAAGCTCAATCTTGACCAGGCCCAAATTAACAGGATAGGCGGCGAGGCAGTGAATAATAATCAAATAAAAGCAACTCTGAAAATCAGGACGAAAGATGGTGAACTGGCTGAGAAAACATCTGTGGTCGGCATCAGCAGGAGCAGGAACCAATTCGAAGTCGGCAGGCTGAACTTGATAGTTTTTGATTTCGACAATGCTGAAATATCGCTCCAGAACCAGGAAATGATTCGCGAATTTATTCTGGCATCTATTAAACAATCTTCAAAATCTCACATCACCGGATCGACTGACAGGCTGGGCGAATTGGAGTATAACAAGAGGCTTTCGCTCGACCGTGCCGAAAGCGTCGAGAGGTATCTTCGCCGGATTGTGCCTGATGTTGACATTGAAAGCGTTAAAGGCATTGGCGCCTCGCAGCTGAAATTTAACAACAAACTACCCGAGGGCAGATTCTACTGCCGTACGGTGCTAATTGAGGTGAAAACACCTTTGAAGAATAATTAGCTTTTGTTTAGTCGCTGGCTGCAAGACGCTGGCTGCAAGACGCTGGCTGCAAGTAGCTGGACGCAAGACGCTGGCTGCTGAACTCGAAAACTAAAACTAACAAATCTTATGAATTATTTCCGGCCAGTCCGATTCGGCTGTTTCATGGCTTATGTATTCTGGTTCTTGATGTTTTCGCCCTGGACTTCGGGGCTGGCATCGTTTTGGGGATTGATGCTGCTGGCAACGGCCCAGCTTGCTATTCTAAGTTTAGTTGCCGGCAAATCAGACTTCGAGGCTCTATATAAATTCAAGCCAAAATGGCTGGTGGTTGGGGCGGCGGCGGCGGTGGTGCTATATTCAATATTTTGGGCAGGCAATGAAGTATTCGGCTATATATTCGATCCCAATTCATCCTATGCCGATTATGTGGCAGCCCTATATGGCATCAATGACGGCAGCAGCCCTGTGCTAATTTCATTGGCATTATTGCTCTGGATAGGGCCGGCCGAGGAGATATTCTGGCGGGGGCTTGCCCAGCACAGGCTGTCGAGAAAATATGGCGATACGAAAGCATTGTTAATTACAACTGCCTTATATACACTCGCCTCCATTTGGTCGCTGAACCCGCTGTTAATTATCGCCTCGGCAGTTGGCGGACTGTGCTGGGGGTGGATGTTCATGAAATACAAAAACCTGTGGCCGGTTATAATTTCACACGCCGTATGGGACGTGTTGATATTTATTATTATCCCTTTGAAATATTAGGCTAAACGGGTGATATTTAATCCCACATTGTGGGCTTAATTCCCTGCTGCTTGCGACGATTATTACATTCTGTTAAACATTGATACCCCGCTGCTTGCGGCGGGGTAGTTCATTGTTCCTCCATACATTCCGAAGCGGAAAGGCCGGTAAAAGATTAGTTATATTTATCCCCAAAAGAAACAATATCCAACAGGAATTCGGATATGAGATGTATTATCCTGACAATAATTATATTATTGCCCGTTCTTACCATTACATTCATTACAGATTCTAAACTTAGCACATTATCATTTCATTTAAAATAATTTCGTCTAATATTCATACATCTAATATCATTATCACTAATGGGAGAATAGAAAATGGGACTTATTATACTTGGCATTATTATACTCGTAATAGGCTTTACAGCCAAAAGCGGTAAAAGCCCAATCGGGAATTTCAAGGGATTGCTAACCGTTGTTGGTATCATTGTAATAATTATCGGTTTTGCCACATCGGCCATTCGCCAGATAGAGGCAGGAAATGTAGGAGTTCAGAAGCTGTTTGGCAAGGTGCAGAGAGAGATATTATATCCGGGCCTGAACTTTGTGAACCCGCTTGTGGATGTAACGGTATTTAGCACTTTAACACAGAATTACACCATGACATCATCTTATGATGAAGGCCAGAAAACCGGTGACGATGCAGTGCCGGTATTGAGCAAGGACGGCCTTCAGCTGGAGATTGACCTGACGATTCTATATAAAGTTATCCCCAGCGAGGCTCCCGCTATACTCGATAGCATTGGCGTTGATTATGAGAGTAAGATTATCCGGCCCCAGGTTAGGTCCAGAATACGGGAAAGTGCTGTGAAGTATGATGCCGTAGGGCTTTATTCGGAGAAAAGGGAAGAGTACGAAAAGCTGATTACAATTGCCATAGATACTGATTTTGCCAAAAGAGGATTTATTCTCGAGGATTTATTAGTCAGGAAAATCAACCTGCCGCCATCGGTTAAGCAAAGCATTGAGCGGAAACTAACAGCCGAACAGGAAGCGCAGCGAATGGAATTTGTTCTGGACAAAGAGGAGCGCGAAGCAGAAAGAAAGCGTGTGGAAGCCCGGGGTGTGGCTGATGCCCAGAAAATTATTGATGCCGGCTTAAGCAATCGGGTGCTTAAGTTTGAGCAGATCAAAATCCAGAGAGAACTGGTTAATTCACCTAATGCTAAGATTATCATTCTGGGCGACAGCAAAAGTTCACCGCCATTTATTATTGGTAATTAGAACTGGGAATAGGGTTTTCTCAAAAAGTTGTCGGAGAAAAAGATTTTAATGCTTATGCTTTAAGGAGAATAACAACCCCCTTAATCCCCCTTTTTTAAGGGGGAATTTAATTGGCTATTCCCCCTTAAAAAAGGGGGAAGTGAGCAAAGCGAGCAGGGGGTTGTCCTACAATCTGCAAGGCATAAGGGCATAATAA
>JAJRTW010000162.1 GCA_024278075.1 Bacteroidota bacterium
TATATTAAGATGGATTCCGGACGGGGTCCGGAATGACAAGTAATATTATTATAATTGCTATGATACGAAATTGTATCTAAACCAGCGTTATATAGGGCAAAATACAGGCTATAACTGTGATTACCAATTATTCACTGCTTTATAACCGGACACTACTGATATAATTTCATTTATCATTTATCATTTGTGTATAAGTATTATGTCAGTTATATTAGCCTTCCTGAAAAATACTAAAAATAATTTATATCTATGGCGACAAATAAGAAAAGCGGAAAAATAAATCTATTCGCATGGATTGGCTGGGCAATCAGCCTTGCAGTTATTGCGGGTATGGCTTATCTGGTGCCATTCGGAGATATTATTCGGTCGCTTTCATTGGCCGACCCACTGTATTTCTTCCTTGCGTTTCTTGCCACAGCAGCAAATCTGGCACTGCGAGGGAAAAGGTGGGCAATGCTTTTTTTGCCGAAATACAAAGTCAGCGTCGTCGATGCATCGGCGGCTGTCAACGTTGGGCTGGCGGTGAACGGTGTATTGCCGGGCAAGGTTGGCGAATTCGTCCGCGTGGCTTTGGGCGTGCGGATGTTCAACACCGGCTATGCCTTCACAACGGTCACACTGATTGGCGACAGGCTGCTGGATGCGCTCACGCTGCTTTTATTCCTGGGCCTGTCCATATTGGCCTTGCCATCGTTCGCGGAAATTTCACCGGCAAATAGTGACATTGCCGAGCTGGTGTCGCCGGAAGCATTGGTTGATGTAATATGGTCGATGTCGGCCATGAGCATATTATTATTACTGCTGATAATCGGATTAATGATTGCGCCAGTCAGAAATTTTATATTAAAATTCATTAAGGCGTTACCGATTGTAGGAAAGGTAGTTTCCAGCAAGGCAGACCATGTTTTTTCCGAACTCAATGAAGCTTTGACGGCATTCAGGAGACTCAATATCGTAGTGTCGGTAAGCCTACAGAGTATACTCGTTTGGCTTGTGTTGGCCATTGGGACTTATTTGCTGTCATTCGGATTCGAGGGCCTTGAGATGAATTTCCTTCAGGCCCTGGTTATAACGTCAATATCGATAGCTTCGGCTGCTATCCCGTCTGCTCCGGGGGCTTGGGGAATATTCGAGGCCGGCACGGTGCTTGCAATCAGGATGCTGAATATTCAATGCGATGATTCCACTGCTATTGCTTTTGCTTTCGCTATGCACTTTGCACAATACCTTGCCGTGATGGGTGGCGGGATTGTTATGATGTTCGTATCGGGCATATCCAAAAACGAGCTGCGGAATTTGATTAGAAATCCGAAAGCAGGGAATGCGGATTGATGTTATCTAATTTGCAATATTTTCAAGAATTCCAGTGTGCATCAGGCCGGCGATAACCTGTGCTGTTGGATTCTTCGGTTTTGAACTAAGTAATAATCCCATGCAAAGGCCCGGGATATTCGGGTTAATTTATTATCAATATTGCCGATAATATATTATATAACTTTGCCAAAAATACATTATATAGCTTTGCCAAAAATATATTGTATAGCTCTGCTAAATAAATAATTATAGACTTTATGCATAATTAAGATCAATATGTTCCCGTTCGACTTCTATTTATTAGCCCTGTCTGTAGTTACTTTCATATATTATACGATAGTATGGTATCTGGTTGTATTTGATAAAAGGAAGCAGTCCCGGAGCTTATTCGAATTATTTCTGCGCCGGTTTCTGCCGGTTCCTTTTTGGATTATTTACATATATTTCCTATTCGGGTCTGCCTCGCCAATGATTAGTGGCCACTTGCATTTTAATGGCCCGAAACAAATTATAATTTTTGAAAATGATTCCGATAAAGAGATTGTCCTGCAACCGGCTATACTACTTCGAGGCGAGCAGATATGGCATCCGGCTTATTCTATGGATCAGGTTTATCCCGTTCCATTGCTTGCAATACCACCCCGCAATACTATTAATCTTAAATATTCCGTACCGGATTCGAGCCAAAGAATAAACTTTAGCGTAGCAAACCGCCATGAATTTAATAATCCCGGCTATAGTGTCGGCGAAACGTTTGCATTGAATTACAAGACAATCAAGATATATGCTTCGGATTTTAACTATGCCTGGCAGAAACAGATTAAACACAAATATTCCAATGAAATGAATCTGCTCGCTTTATGCCTGCTTTCCATATTGGGGATATGGTTTCATCTAATAATGGCCAAAAAGAAAATACTGTGGGCGGCTTTGGCTGCAACAGTTACCGCATTATCCGGGTTTATGTCTTATGTCCTGATTCGCATTGTTTACTTCACTTTGTGAATTGCGGGAGTACGGTACGCCGCTGCCCAGGAAAATTATTATTCTACCCGAAGTGGCCGGTTAACAGCCCGCCCATAACCAGTTGTAATATTATTGCAGGGCAGTTCGGAACCGGCCGCAACAATTCCTATTGATACCATCAATTTACGGCTGGACTTCCCGCCCCGGTGGCCGACTATAAAAAAATTAATAATGTTGTAACCTAATAGCCGTCTGACAGGTTTATCAATTAAATGATAATCGCAATTTTCCATAACTATTATATTACCGGTGCAGATATGAATACTACGAATACGAATTTTTCTTTCTTGCGACATTTTCCCATTCAGCATTTTTTGATATGCTTTTCGATATATTTAGTTGCATTTATTCTTACTTGCATTCCTTCATCGGCGCAAATACCAGATTACCTGATGTATGAAAACAAATCCGGCTTGGTTGAAGATGTGCTTTGCAGCCACAAGGAGAAATATGCACAAAACAGGACAATGTCCGGATTCCCATCGTTTATTGATAAAAGGCCCTATGATGTCGTCTCCTACGATCTCTTTCTTGACTGGACGGGTCCGCTTTCGTCAATCGGGGTTGGCCAGGAAGACAGGTCATATAACGGAACTAATACTATAGTGGTAGTTGCCAGGGAGGGCGGCCTTGAGCAATTAGAGTTTGATTCCGAGGAATCAGCCATAGATAAAGTAACCATTGACGGTTCCGAGGTGACGGCTTTGAATCATTCCGGTGGAATATTGACAATTGATTTGCCACACCCCGCTATGGCCGGCGACACACTGACTGTTGAGATTGACTATACGTATATTGGTGCGGAAAACGACGGTTTCTACTTATATCCGAAAGGGCTGCTAACCGATATTCTAAGATATGAAAAAGACAGTGTGAATTATATTGATTCTGTCTACACCGAAGAAAGAATAGCCTATACGATGAGCGAGCCGGAGGATGCACGGAAATGGATGCCTTGCAACGACAGGCCCTACGACAAAGCCGATGTTAAAATCAATATCGAGGTTCCCGCCGGCTTCACCGCCGCTTCAAACGGACTGCTCGACAGCATAGAAGATCTGGCCGATTCGCGGATTTATCATTGGCGAAGCACTAAGCCCATGACAACGTATCTAATGCTGGTGGCGGCGTCCAAATATTATGAATGGTCCGAATGGTACACGAAGGTGACAAATCCCGAAGAGCGGGTAGAGGTTAAATATTATGCATGGGAAGGAGATTTCCTGAACGACAGCGCCGGCCCTTATCAAGGATATAATGCCCGCCGTACATTAAAAACAATAGTTCCAATGATGGAATACTTTTCCGAATTATTTGTTGAATACCCTTTTGCCAAAAACGGGTTTGCAGCCATCCAACCCTTTCGATTCGGCGGGATGGAACATCAAACCATTAATACGGTGAACCGCTCGTGGCTGAAGGGGTCAAATGACTATGGCTTTGCCCACGAGATGGTGCATCAATGGATTGGCGATTTGATTACATGTGCCACATGGGCCGATATTTGGATAAACGAAGGCGGTGCTTCATGGGGCGAAGCATTGTGGGCCAGGCATCAATACGGCCAGAATAGTTATTATAACCGCCTGCTGATCAAGCGAAACCGATATATGAGAAACGCATTCTCCGAACCGCCAATATATAATATCGACATTGGCAATCTATTCAACGGGGCAACTACTTATCATAAATCCAGCTGGGTATATCACATGCTGATGGATATGATTGGCGAAGAAGATTTCTTCCCGGCATTTAGAAATCTACTGAATACTTTTGCCTATAAGTCGCTTACCACTTATGATTTTGTTAATTTCTTTAAGAATGAAATCTCCAATCCGGATATTGATTTCGACACTTTCTTCGTGCAATGGCTTGAGAAACCCGGGCATCCGGTATATTTAATTACTTCCGGCGCAAATGCAATATATGGCGGCATGTATGATGTACGCACTCATGTAAGTCAATATCAGAAAGGCGTAAATGTTCCGGAAGTATTCGTTGTGCCGTTAACATTAATTTATTTGGGGGAAGACGGGCAGGAGCATAGGGAGAAGTTTATAAATGATAGAAGGCTCCAGGTCGTAAAGATTGAATTGCCGTTCATGCCTGTTAATGTTGTTATTGATACGAACAGCGTCCTGTGCGAGTACGAATCACTGCTAACAACCCGCGTGGCAGAGCCATCTGTGCTGAATAATTCGGCAGTATTTCCCAATCCCGTAAAAAGAGGCGAAACGGGAACCCTTACATTAGATATTCGCTCATTCAGCCCGGTTTCCATTATTGTCTACGACCAGCTTGGCAACTTGGCCGAGCAAGTCTACCAGGGCGTTTTGAACGAAGGAAGTTTTGATTTTAATTTCAGGACAAATAATTTATCACAAGGTGTTTATTATATTAAAAGTATTGTTAATGGCCACACTGATACGAAAGTATTTACTATTATAAATTAGAGAATTATAATTTAGATTGCCCTCAAAAAGTACTAACTGTTTATTGTTATATTAATTACGAAAACTATTCAATTAGAAAGTGCAAGGAAATGGATATATTATGCCCTTATGCCTTGCAGATTGTAGGACAACCCCCTGCTCGCTTTGCTCACTAAGGGGGAATAGCCAATTAAATTCCCCCTTAAAAAAGGGGGATTAAGGTGGTTGTTATTCTCCTTAAAGCAGAAGCATGAATATCTTTTTCCTGACTACTTTTTGAGGAAACCCTAATTAGAGAATTATAAATTAGAGATAATAGTGTCGTGTCAAGCATATTTTGACGGTTCATTTAAGCTGTCATTCCGGCCGAAGAGCCGGAAACCATCTTAATATAACCTGATTGTGTATGGAATACTGGATTCCCGTTTTCACGGGAATGACATAGAACAGTTGACACGACATTAAAGTTTCGAAGGCATTTATGCACTACAATTTTAACCGCTTGTATAGGAAGCATTAATGCTGGCACAATAAGCAATAAAGAATCAATTGCAGCGTGGGAATGTTTTTTTAACCTGAATTATTATAAAATAGTTAAGACTCCTAACTCTCATATATCCATATAGATACGAAGGCCTTTGGTGAAATGTCCGTCAATAATCGGGCTAATACCTGCCCCACTTGATTTTTATCTCCCAGTCTTTCCGAACGGTTTTATATACCTGATTGGAATTGGCAAATTTCGAGAACTGAACAATGAAGTTATTGAATACTTCCGGCTGAAAAATTGTTCTTAATGGCAAAGTAACGCTAAACTCGGAATCTCCCACATCGGCCACATTGCTCCCGAAAGTCCATTGAACATCACCGAGGAATTCTAAATTGCCGTATAGTTTAACATTTGCCTGATCGATGCCACCCTCAGATAATTCGACTTCGGCCTTATCGATCCAGCCGGTGCCGGCAAGGGCCTGAGTCAGGGAATTCGACAACTGTGATTGCAGGAATTCATTAGCAGCTTCGTTTATAGCACTTGTTTCGTCAAATCCTTTATTCCCAATTAATTCATCGCTTGTTTGGCCTGTGAAAAGAAGGGTCATTGCATTTTTCTGTATTTCAGACTGCTCGCCGGTTGCTTTTTGGTCGTTAATTATATATTCAAAAGTAATTACAGGGCTTTTCTTAGTTCCGGTTATATCGATAGTAACTTCATATTCCCTTACTTTGTTATTGATATTCGACCTGCCGTGGTAGATTGCCCTTAAATCCAGAACCGGATTGTCAATAGAGCCGGTCTGGAAGTCAATCGACCCCGTGGTTACAAAGCTCCACATTTTCAGCAGTGTTAGCCGTGAATTGCTCTGAAGCACCATTTTGCCATATATTCTAACATCTGATTTGTCTCTTGTTTTAACAAAGCGAATTGGTTTGGTGCGGTCGGCAGTTGAAATTTCAGATTTCAAACTTGTCAATGCGTTGATGTCCATTTGCACAACTAAGTTGGATAGGAATTGAATATATAAATCATAATTCATTAAATCTGCAAAATCAGAATCCGGGCTTTTGCTATCGTTTCTCTCTTTTAGGCCATCTGCTGCCGGCAGTATAATAGAATCTTGTTCGGAGAGCAGAGGCAGCGGCTCAGACGTCGGGTTTCCGGTTTGCTTAATCTCATAAACCACCCTCGATTTTGTCTTTACTCCCTGAATAGTCCGCGGCATAATAAGCCCGGCCTTTTTAATTACAATATCTCCTTCCAGATTAGGCTTGTCGAGAGTGCCAAAAAACCGCAGAGGATTGCTGCCGGTGGCAATTACTAAATTCCCGTAGATGTTCGGCAAAGATTTTTTAGAGGCCAGGCCAAGCACTTTCAGCTTTTGAGTTTTAACGGAAACATCTATTGAATCGAGGTTGAAGTTATTAAGTTTAATTTTGCCAAAAATATTTGCTTTGCCGCCATATAGGTCATAGGAGCGGTTCTTAACGGTAATATTATTTATGGTAATACCGTCTTTGGTCAGGTTTAGGTCGCCATCGGCCATGTACTTCAAATTAGTGCCTTCAAGAAGGAATTCGGCATAATTAAATGAGGCTTTTCCGCGGTATAATATTCTGTCGGGGTAAGTTCCTTTCACCAACAGGTTGAATTTACCCATACCGTCAATATCGGTGATGCCGGGGATGAATTCATCGGCCAGCTTCAACGGAATATCATGCGCCTTTGCGGTGGCTTTGACAATCGAACCAGAATGGAATCGATGGCCTATGCCGGAAATGCTTAGGTTCATGGGCAAAGAATCGATTTTAATTCTGACTATTTCAGTATTATTTTTTAACCGCGGGTTGGCTACCACTATTTCACCGGCAACATTTGAATCAAGGTGATGCAAATTCGCCGTTATCCCGCCGATGAAAGTATTGTTGTAACTAAAGTCTTTTCCTTGCAATCTCATTTCTATCTCAGGCAGGCGCGGAGTTCCGCTAAGGCTTAACTCCAGATTGTCGATTCTGCCCCGCAGCGTTTTTAATATTTCTCTGCTATCATCGGGAACAAATGACACAAAATCGTCAATCTTAAAGTCGTGCAGCGACAGGCTTACATCCCGGAAACTATCATAATTATATCTGCCCCGCAGGGAAAGGCTTTCCGATGATTCGCGTCCAATATGGAATTCCCGTATGTCGATTTCCTCCCGGCTGTAAACAATTTTGATTGGCTCCAGCGACGACCACTTAAACCGATTGGAATAGCTCAGGTCAATATTCTTCAGATTGACAAACATATCTTTTCCATCAAGCTTCATCTCTCCTTCCATATTAATGCCAACCGAATCGTTGATAGAGGCCGACGCACTAATCGAAAGCAACCTGCCGTCAAAAGCAATGTTAGTTCTTGGCGAGGAGATAGTTAGTTCGTTAAAGCTGACGGTGCCGGAACTGTCCAAATTCAAATGCAGGCCGGAGAACGAGGTGCCCGAATCGGAGTCTTCCAATGCAATTAAGCCTTTTATATGCAGCGTTCCGGTTCTAAGCAAAAGGCCAGGCTGCTCGAGATTGAATTCGTCAATATGAAATTCATTAAATGTAATGGAACTCCTATTAGCCTCCCTTTTAAACTGTATGTCTATCGTGGAACTCGAATTAATATTCAGGTCTTTTATGAAAGTGCTAATCACCGACAGGTCCTTTATGTTGGCTTCTATCCGGCAATCAATATCGCCTATTTCATTAACACTAATAATTGTGTCATTTTCGCCAATATCATATATTTCATCACTATTGCCCATCGGGCGACTATCATCAGGCAGTGAATCCCGGGCCGGAGCTGCGTTCTTAAAAGTAAAACTTTCGATTCTGTCGTTGATAAAGCCGGCTATGAATTGACTTGAATGA
Source organism: Bacteroidota bacterium (assembly GCA_024278075.1). Taxonomy (GTDB): domain Bacteria; phylum Bacteroidota; class Ignavibacteria; order Kapaibacteriales; family UBA2268; genus JAJRTW01. The sequence continues at coordinate 8,166 of JAJRTW010000162.1, forward strand.
GTGATATTTGATATGAGATTGCCAAATGTAAAACTGCCCGAAATATTCAGGTTGGCGAAGTCGGATTTTACCACCACGCTCCTGCCGTAATCTGCCGTATTCGACATTTCAGCATCAATGCTAAACGGGAACATCGAACGGTCTCCCAATTGGTATTCACTTATCGAAGATTTTAGAAGCGCTCGAAGGCTGTCCGGATTGAAACCGCTGCCGGCTATCTCAAAATCGGCACTGAATCTATTCGGGAATAAGTTATTACCAAAGATTTCAGCAAAATTCATGCTTCGGATTCCTGATTTAATCGAATATGCCGGATTGGTGTCATTTACATTAATAAAACCTTCAAGGAACATTTCGCCTACGCCGGAATCCGTGATTAAATCATCCGGTATGCTATTTGGCGGGCGGACTAACAGCAAAGTGTCGATTTCAATTAATCCACCATTAAATATCTTGGCATCAAGGTTCAATTTGCTAAATTCAATATGCCGAAATGACGAACCGTCCAGCCGGACTTTAACCTCAGCGTTCATCCCGGAGATGTCCGTACCGCTGCCGTTGAAGCCAATGCTGCCGTTAAGATTGCTTCTTAGATCTTTGCTTCCGAGGATAGGGGATAGATTGATATTATTGCAGAGCAAATCGCCGGAATATACTATATTGCGATTGTTCCAATCATTGCGATTGTTCCAATCATTGCGATTGTTCCAATCATTGCGATTGTTCCAATCATTGCGATTGTTCCAATCATTGCGATTGTTCCA
>JAJRTW010000163.1 GCA_024278075.1 Bacteroidota bacterium
GCGGTAGTCTAACTTTTGCGAACGACTCCAGATTAATAATTCTTGTTTCTGCTGTTTGCTTATTGGTATTGCTTTTGATTTTCTTGCCATGTTGCAAATATAGCAATATATATTACCTTTTCAAAGGGATATTACACTAGCAGCCAGCGACTATCAGCGGCGGCCTTCGATTGATAGATTCACAATCCTGAGTTTCACTGCCCAATGGCCGCTATAATAACAGTATGTCTTTCTACCGGATGATTGCTCTACTTGATTGCTTTATTGATTATGTACGTGCAAATCCCTCTGAGGGAATGGAATTGAAATTCCTTCATTGTCAAATGCTAATTTAACCTTTTCATGCATATCGAAATAAACTGCCCAGTAGTCCTCTGATTTAGCCCAAGTGCGAACACTGAAATTAACCGAACTGTCGGCTAATTCAGCCACGAGAATAGCCGGTGCCGGTTCCGATAGAATCTTATCGTTAGCCTCTATCACACGGCTTATTACCTTTTTGGCTTTCGCAATATCATCCCCGTAGCCAATGCCGAATACATTGTCAACCCGCCGGTTTTCTTCGGTGGACAGGTTTGTTATCGGCCCGCCGGACATAGGCCCGTTTGGAATAATAATTGTTTTATTGTCAGGGGTTTTCAATATAGTATTAAATACCTGAATTGAGTTAACAGCTCCAATAAACCCTTGCGCTTCAATTACATCACCGACCTTGTATGGTTTGAATACCAGTATTAAAACACCACCTGCAAAATTGCCTAAACTGCCTTGCAAAGCCATACCAATAGCAAATCCAACGGATGCCAATATTGCCACAAATGAAGTTGCCTCGACACCAACCATCGACACCACACTTATAACCAACAATGTCTTCAACAACACAGAAATAATGCTGTTCAGAAAACTTCTTAAAGATACGTCTATGTTGTTTCTGTCCATCATCTTAGAAAATAATTTTCCAATTCTCTTCACCACCCAAAGGCCCACAATCAGCGTAATAGCAGCCAGCAGCACTTTGGGTGCGTACGCCGCCGCAAAGACATTTATATTCTCAATGAACGTGTTTAAATAATCCATGGTTAACCTATTAAATTAGTGAAAAATATATAAAATGAAATCCTCTTGCATCTGTTTAGTGTCGTGTCAAGCATACTATGACGGTTCATTTAAGCTGTCATTCTGAACCCTTCGGCCTGGCTCAGGATAAACTCCGTGAAGAATCCAGTATTCACAGGCTATTTGGATGTATCAAAATGGATTCCGGATTCCCGATAGCGGGATTTCACTGGGCCCAACAAGTCCGGAATGACATAGAACAGCTGACACGTCAGTAGTGTAGCATCTCACAATAAATTAATATTCAACGTTCTGTCAGTTGTTACAACTGACAGCTGGCGGCAGTTTTTATATCGCCAGTTGTAACAACTGGCAGAACATAAATTCAGGCAGGTTGCGAACCTGCCACTACACATACATTGGTTGAACTATAACAAAATAGTTATCAATCATTTATGAGATGGCGTACTAATGATGTGTCAAGCGATACGTCATTATATGGTTGACACAACACTAGAATAAATTATAAGTTACTCCTATTTGCAAAGCCTGCTTGAGCTGGGTGCGCAGGGACTGGCTCGTCTCGTGAATTAGCAGCCATGTTATGTTCACAACAATATATTTATTGACCTGGGCGGTAACGACATTGTCCCACCTGACATCCCAAACATCCAGCTTGGCGAATCTGGTAAACAACCGCAGATTAGCCTTATAGAGCATATTTTCCATAAAACTAACATCGAAGCCTGTTACGGATTCAATCCCCGTTTCGAATCTAAAGTCTTCAATCTCGTCTGTTTCAGGGTCATCGGTAAAGTTCGTGTATCTGCTGGCAAAAGTCTCCTGGAAGCCAATGCCAATTCTCGTTTTAATGTAATCCAACCTGTCGTAGGTGAAGCCAATCGACTGGCTGATATAGCCGGGGTCGAAGAATTCCGTTATCTGCCGCGCTGCATCCTCATCATAGATATAGCCGGGAGCAAGGCCGGTTCGGACAATATTACTGATATACGGGTCCACTGCCCAGCCGAATTTGCGAACGTAAACATTGTCGAGATACAGCTCGTTGTCGTTAATCCTGAAACCATTGTCGCCGAGTTTTGTTTGGCCGTAAGTCAGCTTCATGCTATTGTTAAATGCCCATTTCTCGGCTTTATAGTTGAGTATAAAATTGCCGATAAGCGAGTATGTCAGGGCATTCTCGCCGCCCTGCACCCAATCGCTGAACGCAATCTGGCTTACGGTTAGCGATGCAACTCCCTTTGCCGTCCATCTATTAAGGGTTGTATCGCTTTCCTGGGCGGATAATAATGCTGTTGAAAGCAGAAAAAGTATTGCAAGAATCATTTTCATAGAACCTCCCGATTTCCAAAAATTATTAATTAATATTAATCAATTACGATAGATAATTGAGTTATAGACGAACGTCCGAATGTTAAGTTAAAATAAATGCAGTCAGCTAATTATGAAAGATAATTAATTGTAGGAAGGCGTAAAAGTGGTAAAAATACTGAATTTACTTTTTTATTGGAATTGAAATATATTTGGCTTATATTATTTGTTATCCTGCATTATTCATAAAATATTCAAAACACCCGACAGGTAATGGATAACAGACATTTGAGATTACTCAATAGCAAGCCAAATATGATCACCGTGGAATCGGCCTAACCCGATAAATACCATAGAGATATGAAGCTCTTGAAAAAAAGTCCCGCAATAAGCGGGTTATAAAACAAATTACTATATTTTAAAGGAAAAAGATGTTGAGAAATTTCACTGCAAAATATATAAAATAAGTTCCGGCTATATGGGACAGGTAATAGAGCTGCCTGAAGTTGTTACCGAAGGTAAAGACATTGAAGAATGCCGGGCTATGCTAAAAGATGCACTTTTGGGAATGACTCCGGCATATAAGCTACTCGGATTTGGAACTGCCTAATAATAATTGAGAATAATCAAATAGATAATTAACAATAATATGCATAAGCTAAGAGTATATATAGACACTTCGGTGATTGGCGGGTGCTTCGATGAGGAGTTTGAACAGTGGTCCAATAAGCTGTTTGATGAATTCGCCGATGGGAAGAAGATTGCGGTTATTTCCGATATAACCCTTGAGGAGTTGGAGAAAGCGCCTTCGAAAGTTAGAAAAGTTCTTGAAAGCATTCCTAATCATTACAAGGAAATAATTTTTCTTAATCAAGAGGCTATTGAACTCTCCGACAATTATATCAGCGAAGGAATTGTTAGCAATAAAGCATTGTTAGACACCAGGCATATTGCTCTGGCAACTGTGAATAATGTTGATATTTTAGTAAGTTGGAACTTTAAGCATATAGTTAATTACAATAAAATTAAACTATATAATTCCGTTAATTTAAAAAATGGCTATCAAATTATTGAAATTAGAAATACAAGGGATATAATAGATGAAAACGGAACAAAAAATATTTGATTCAGTAAAAATGATGCGCGATATTAGAAACAAACTCACGAAAAGATATTTAAATAATCCCGATCTTGAAATGAAAGATTTGGAAAAGATAAGGGAGAAATATCATTTCCATAGTAAAGATGATAAGCAGCTGTCAGTTTATAAATAATAGAATACGTAAGCGTTTGCTTGTTTGCGATCTTGATCTGAAACTGGCAATATTTTATGTGTACTGGTGATAAGCGATGATGACTAAAACCATTGATTGCATTGAATTGCAGAGAAGAATAAGGAATGAATTGCTTAGAGAAGCTAATTATGATTTGCATTCTCTAATTCTTCAGGTTAAAGAGAATAATAAAAAAAGTAAATTTTATAAATTATTATCTGAAAGAAAAGCAGCTAATAGCTGAATTAATAATAACATGAGAAAGCTAAGAGTATATATTGACATGTCGGTGATTGGCGGGTGCTTCGATGAGGAGTTCTCGAAATGGTCAAACAAGCTGTTCGATGAATTTACAGAAGGGAAAAAGATTGCTGTTATATCTGATATTGTTGCCGATGAATTGGAGAATGCGCCTGATTACGTAAAAGAAAAAATCAAACAGATTCCCGCTGCATTCCTTAACCAGGTATTGAAAGATAAAGAAGCTGAGTTATTAGCAAAAAAGTATATTGAAATCAAAGCTATTTCCGAAAAGTATTATAATGATGCATTGCACATAGCTATTGCGTCAATAAATAAAGCAGACTTGCTTCTTAGCTGGAATTTCAAGCATATAGTTAATTATAACAGGATCATTTTATATAATTCTGCAAACCTGATGTTTGGCTATAAACGTCTGGAAATCAGAACGCCGAAGGAGGTGATTTTTTATGAAGAAGACTTTTGATTGTGTCGAGATGAAAAGGCAAATTCAGGAGCAAATGTGGATTGAAGCCGGGGAAACATTTGAAGGATTAATTAAATTGTTGGACGAAAAGACTAAAACTAACAAACTTTGGTTAGAGTTAAAGGAACGGAAAAGAAAAGTTAAGAATAACAGTATAAATTAGTGCCAATCTTATTAGATTTGGCATATTTAATTAACTTCCTGAAAACCGGCAATATTTTATGCGTACTGGTGATAAGCGATGATGAATAAAACTTTTGATTGTGTTGAATTCCAAAGAAAAGTCAGAAATGATTTAATCAAGGAGTCGGGTTATAATTTCGAAAAATTTAATAGTTTATTGAAAGAAAAGATCCGGACGAGTGATTTTCTTAAATCCTTTAAGGAAAGAAATGTTGCTAAGAAATAAATTAAAATATATGTAAGCGTTGTCTTAATGCGTTCTTATTCGAAAGTAGGTGATTAAAAACAAGCAGAATGCAAGTAAAGGCTCGCCCCGGATATGGTACGTTTTCTTTTTGTCTCTTTTCGTGGGTATACCAGTACCTCGAATAAGGGCGAAATGTGGAAATGCGTATTGTTTATTTAAATAAGGGAAAATCATGATAAAGGCTAAAGACAAAATAACATTTTCAAGAGATATATGGGAAGAGCTTTATAAAATTGATTATTATCGGGAAGTCTTAGAAGCAATAGAAGATAGAGAGGCCTTGAGGGAAGCCAAAAAAAAGGCAGAAGACCTTATTAGCTTCAGAGATTACGATGAACTCAGAGGGCAAAAAAAGAGTGTATAAGATTATTCTTCCGAAAAGTGTCCGCAAAGAATTGGATAAGATAAGTGGTTCTTATTATAATAAAATAAGAAATATAATACTTTCGATGGAAGATAATCCGAGA
>JAJRTW010000164.1 GCA_024278075.1 Bacteroidota bacterium
ATTAGGCATATCTATTAGGCATATCTATTAGGCATATCTATTAGGCATATCTATTAGGCATATCTATTAGGCATATCTATTAGGCATATCTATTAGGCATATCTATTAGGCATATCTATTAGGCATATTATGATAATCGCCACTGCGCTAAAGATGTTAAGTTAATTTATAGCGGGGATGAACGCCTCCTGCCCATTGCATTTGTGTAAAAATATGAACAAATAAAATCCAACCGTCAATAGTGCGTCAAAGTATGTTTTGTTAGCATTTTAATTTGAGGTAAAAACTGGGAAGCGGCCGAAAACATATAGTGTGGCTATCAGTATTTGCACTGGTAACGATTGTATTATGGCAATTGCCCGGCGGCCGGCTGATACTCTACCCGTTCACAATTCTCGGCACTTGGTTCCACGAAATGGCACACGGGCTGATGGCCATGATTCTGGGCGGAACATTCCATAATCTCGAGATATTCCCAAACGGTTCGGGCCTGGCTCGCCACAGCGGAATGTTGATTTTCGGTGGCATCGGAACAGCTATGACCGCAGCCGCGGGGCCGGTTGGGCCGACGGTGGCAGGTTCGATTTTTATGGCTATGTCACGGAAAAGGGCGTCCACCGGATTCGCACTTTTTCTTCTCGGGGCGATGCTAATCCTAAGCGTTATCTTTTGGGTGCGCTCGCTGTTCGGAGCATTAATAATACTGGCGTTTGGTGTAATAATATTGATTATAGCAATCAAAGGCCGAAGCGGATTGAAGGCGATAACGCTTCAGTTCCTTGCGGTGCAGGCATTCGCCAGTGTTTACCTTAGCATTGATTATCTTTTCTCATCCGGCGGAGTTATCGGCTTGAAAGATTTCCAGTCGGACACAGCCATGATAGAGCAAAATTTGTTTCTGCCTTATTGGTTTTGGGGCGGGTTGATTATTGTATTTTCTATAATTATGTTTGTTGCCAGCGTAAGATATGTCTATTCCGGCAAGTAAATTATTCATTTTGAATTCTCAATTAAAAACTATAAATTGTAAAATTCTATTGGTTGCATTTATTAATTGGTTTTAATAATGATATGTAATATTTCCCGCCTGCTTGTGATAGCCTTGTTAGTTTCTATTTTATTGCCAAGCGATGTATTGTCCGAAAAAGACAAAAAGCCATTTACATTTGACGATATTATGAAATTCAAATCTTTGCGGTCCCCGCAAATTACCGATTTCGGAGATTGGATTGTTTATAATATGAACCCCGACCGGGGCGACGGCGAGGCTGTTGTGCAATCAACAAGCAGCAAAACCAAATACCATATCCCACGCGGAAGCAAGCCCTCAATTTCGGAGAAAGCCGAATGGATGGCATTTAAGATTTCGCCGAAAGCATTGGCAGTGGCGAATGCAAAGAAAGGCGATACCCCAAAGCCCGGAATGGCCTTGCTGAACACTAAAACGGGAAATAAAACCAATTTTCGAAATATAAAAAAATACGAAATTTCCAACGACGGGAATTGGCTTTTATATACACGGCCAAGCAATAATGGCAAAAAGAAAGGCAAAGATAAAAGCAAAAAGAAAAAGGGCAGCCAACTTATTATCCATCACCTTGAAACAGCCACTGAAATTCCGGTTGATAATGTTTCCGAATTTCATGTGGACAGTCTGAGCCGGTATTTGATTTATACGGTATCCGGCCCGAAAGGCAAACGCGATGGTATATATTACCGCGATCTATCGCTGGCGTATTGCCCCGAAACGGTGATCAAAGCGGATTCGAATCATAATTATTCCAATATTTCATGGAATATCAGGCAGAATATGCTGGCATTTCTGTCTTCCGGATTGAAAGAGAACGGCTCTGCTTTGGACTGCAAATTGAATATATGGGGCCCAAAAACCAATTTGATTACAATTGCTTTGGAAGATTCTGCCATTGCCAATTGGTATATTCCGGACAAGAACACTTTGAAGTGGACAATTGACGGGCAGAGGCTTTTCTTCGGGCTGAAACCCGGATTCGAGAGATATGGCGAGGATAAGGACACCACAAAATATACCGATGAGAATTTTTTGAGCCAGGATAAAATATTAGAGAACACAGAATTGCTGCTTTGGCATTGGAATGACCCGAGAATATCGACACATCAGGTTAAATGGTGGAAAAAAAACAAAGACCGGACCTACAATACGCTTTATGATTTATCAGAAAACAAGGTTATTCCTTTGGCTGATTCTGCTTTGCAGGATGTAAGGTTTACCAACAACATACGCTATGCGATTGGCTATGACACAAAGCCATACCAAAAGGAGATAACATACGACGGCTGGTATTGGGATTTATATGTTGTTGACCTTGCTACAAGCGAATACAGACTGATAGCAAAAAGATTAAATGAGGAAGCGTATATATCGCCAAACGGCAATTATGTTGCATATTTCAGAGATAAGCAATGGTTTGTATATAGCACTCAATTCGGCAAAGAGATTATGATTACAGAGCAATTCGATATGCCATTTTACGACGTTGAGCACGACCAGCCCAGCCAGCCGGGAAGCTACGGGTTTGGCGGCTGGTTTGAAAAAGACAAGGGGATGCTTGTATATGATCAATATGATATTTGGATGTTAGATGTTGAAAACGGTATCGGAGCGGTTAATTTTACGATTGCCGATGGGGTTTTGGGAAAGAAAACCTATCGAATTATGAAAATGGACCCCGACAAGGAATACTATACTTCCAAAGACACATTGCTTCTGAGTGCTTATGACAATGTTAACAAGAGCTGGGGCCTTTATCTGAATGATTTTTCGGCTTTTGGCACAATGCACAGATTGGAGGAGAAGAAAAAATTCCGCTTTGTCGGCAAAGCAAAATACAAAGATAAACTGTTGATTACCCGCGAGAGCTACGATGAATTTCCCGACCTATGGCTAACCAACATGAGATTAGATAAACCTGTTAAATTGACTGACATCAACCCGCAGATGAAAGAATTCAAATGGGGCAGCACCGAGCTTATTAGCTGGCAGAACTCCATCGGCGACACTCTGGACGGCTATATACTTAAGCCCGATGGCTTCGACCCGGCAAAGCGATATCCTGTGTTGATTTATTTCTATGAGAAGTTCTCGCAGAGGATGTATTCATTCCCGCAGCCTGCTGTGAACCACCGGCCGTGCTACCCTCTGTATCTGTCCGATGGCTATGTGATGTTCATGCCCGACATTAAATACAGGGACGGCTATCCGGGCGAATCTTCGCTGGACGCTTTGGTCTCCGGGGCCAGGAAACTGGTTGAAATGGGAATAGCCGATTCCAACGCCATTGGCATTCAGGGCCATTCCTGGGGAGGATATGAAACTGCCCATATTATCACACAGACGAACTATTTCAAGGCCGCCTGCGCCGGTGCGCCCGTGGGCAACATGACAAGTGCATACAGCGGCATACGCCTCGGGACCGGGCTTGCCAGGCAATTCCAGTACGAAAAAACCCAAAGCAGAATAGGCGGGACATTGTGGGACTCACTCGATAATTACTTAAATAATTCGCCCGTATTCAATACTCCGAAAATCAATACGCCATTGTTGATGATGTTTGGCGACATTGACGAGGCAGTGCCGTGGCAGCAAGGAATAGAGCTTTTTCTGGCAATGCGGCGATTGAACAAAAATTGTATATTCCTGCAATATAAAGATGAGCCTCATCATCCGAAGAAATACCATAACAAGCTGGACTATGCAAAGAAAATGAAAGAATTTTTCGATCATTATCTACTAAACAAAAAAGCTCCGGAATGGATGACTAAAGGAAAATTCTATAAGGGTGAATAAGCAGCCGATAACAGAGATAGCACTATTTCATTGAAAGGCCTATATTAATTATTTAGTCCCAATTCCAAGGCCATGTGTGATAAGCAAGAGAATTTGGGAGATGACGAAGTATGTTGCCAATGGCAATTGCGAATAACAATATTAAACAAAGTGAAGGTGTTTGCCCCGGGGTAATCTAATTGCTGGCTGAATCAACCATCAGGATGGAAAACAGTCATTATTTGTTCCGATTAATTGGGAAAGGGAAATTGAGAGGGATGATGGTATTAGGGAATAAACCGGAAAACCACCCTACGGTTAGCCCAATATATGCGGTTTTTTATTAATTCTATATAATATAGGGTTATAATTACGTAGAATTGCTTAGTGTTATTTATTAGAAATTTATTAATTTAATTTAATAGAATCTGTAAAAGGTTCAAAATAGACTTATTGGCTTTAAAAATTGCCGAGGATACCATGAAATATAACAATTATCCTATTGAAATATCATACCAACATAAATCATTAAAACAGCAGATTTTAATTAAATTCAATAAATTATGTGCTGGCAATATGATAAAATCGTTCTTTCTTTCCGGATTGGCATTATTGATTGGTTTCAATACGATGTTTGCCCAGACAGAAAATGTAGGGATTGGCACGGCATCACCGGACAATTCCGCAGTTCTTCATCTCGGGATTGACCTGCTGACCGATCCGAGAGGTTTTCTCGCTCCGGTTATGACCACAGCACAAAGGAACAGCATTATTACACCTGCTACGGGCCTGATAATTTATAATTCAACAACAAATCAATTCGAATATAACTCGGGAACCCCAGCCACCCCTGTTTGGTCGGGGATATTTGCCGACAGCAACCTGTCTTTGGCCGATGGAACAATTTTTGTAGGCAATGCATCCGGCCAGGCAGTTTCAGTTACGATGTCCGGCGAAGCAACATTAAGTAATAGCGGTGTATTGACACTTGGGAACACTGCTGTTACAGCAGGGAATTACGGATCGGCCACCGAAGTCGGAACATTTACCGTTGATGCTAAAGGAAGGCTGACGGCAGCAGCGAATTTGACTATTTCCGGTGTTTTGCCCGGCGGAGCAGCCGGCGGTGATTTATCCGACACCTATCCGAATCCGACCGTAGATAAAATTCAAGGCACTCAGGTAATTTCGCCATTGGCGCCAGCCGGCGGCGAGATATTAAAATGGAATAACGCAGCTTCGCAATGGGAAGCCAACGCCGATGAGAATACGCAATATTTTGCCGGAACCGGACTTAATATGAATGTCACTACCATAAATCTGGTTAATACAACTGTTACTGCCGGGAATTACGGTTCGGCTACCGAGGTTGGCACATTCACCGTGGACGCTCAGGGGCGTTTAACGGCGGCAGGCAATACGACAATTACCGGCACAACGCCCGGCGGAGCGGCCGGCGGCGACCTTGACGGCAATTATCCGAATCCGACAATAGCACAAAAAGGAGCAGCGGACGGGCAGATACTGAAATGGAATAACACTATATCTGCGTGGGAAGCCGGCGCCGATGACGATACGCAATATACAGCGGGCACGGCATTGACCCTTGCAGCCGGGGCATTTAATTTGGACAATACAGCCGTAACATCTAACAGCTACGGTTCGGCTACCGAGGTCGGCACATTCACCGTGGATGCCCAGGGCCGTTTAACGGCGGCAGGCAATACGACAATTACCGGCACAACGCCCGGCGGAGCGGCCGGCGGCGACCTTGACGGCAATTATCCGAATCCGACAATAGCACAAAAAGGAGCAACGGACGG
>JAJRTW010000165.1 GCA_024278075.1 Bacteroidota bacterium
AGCCAGGCGAGCAGGGGGTTGTCATACTTTCTGCAAGGTTTTCGAGCATAATAAATTGTATGCCTTGCACTTTGTTGTTGGATATTTTTTATAACTACCTTAATTATGATTAGTTGATACTTTTTGAGTTTAACCTAATTACTCAATAATAAGCCAAATATGATCACCGTTGAATCGGCATAACTCGAATGTTTCCTAAGAGATATATAGCTCTTGAGTAAAAGTCCCGCAATAAGCGGGTTAACGAGGAAACTTATGCAAGAACCACGAAGTATTCATGTTAAGCCTTGATATTGCATAAAATCTTTTGTAACTTCATAGTAATAAATTCATCTTTTCCAAATCCTCATTCCCGGTGGTGGTACTTATGAAGAAAACTAACCCGTTGGTCAGCGACGATTCCGTACTGTCTATACTCGAAATATCATTTGCATACCAGAAAAGCAAGATATTGCTAACTGCCTGCGAGCTGGATATTTTCTCCGTTTTGGGCAATGAAGAGAAAACATCTAAAGAGATAGCTTATGAAATTGATGTGGACGAAAGAGCTATCGACCGCCTGATGAATGCGCTTTGCGCCCTTAATCTGCTTGTTAAAAGGACTAACTTTTTCTCCAATACTAAAGGCACTTTCCGGTTTCTGGTTAAGGGGCAGCCCGAATTTATCGGAAATATGATGCACAAATCAAACCTGTGGGGAACCTGGGGCACACTAACGGAAGTAATAAAAAAAGGCTCGCCGATGACTTATTGCGGCGTAGGCGACAAAAGCGAGGAGTGGGTGCAGTCCTATATTGAATCGCTGCATTGGAGGGCATCGTTGCAGGCTCCGGATATTGTGGAAATGTTGAAATTATCGAATGTTAAAAAGCTGCTCGATTTGGGCGGAGCCTCGGGAATATACGCCATGGAGTTCGTCAATGCCAACCCGAATATTTATGCTTACGTTTTTGATGAACCCAAGATTATCGACTATACCAAGAAACAGCTCGAACGTACCGGATATGCAGATAAAATCGGCACTATTTCCGGTGAAATGTTGAAGGATGATTATGGTAGCGGCTACGATTTAGTGTTTATTTCGCACATGCTTAGTGAATTTTCGATTTGGGACAATATTGATATTCTTAAGAAAGTTCGCAGTTCCATGAACAAGGGCGGGCAGGTTGTTATTCAGGATTATCTTCTCGGCGACGACAGAATTTCTCCCGAAAGAAGCATTATCTATTCTTTGAATATGCTCGTAAACACCTTAGGCGGCGATACTTATACCGAAACCGATATTTGGATTATGCTTAGAGAAGCCGGATTTAGCAAAATCGACAGAATCAATACTGATTTTGATTCGGACCTTATGATTGGGTATATTTAAATGCCGGCCATTTGTTGTTAATCATTAGTTGTAAGTATATCATACTGATACCTAACGCCTAACGCCTGACGGCACGGGACTATTTGGGATTCACCTTTGTTAAAAGGTAGTTCCGTAGGGGCAGGTTCGCAACCTGCCCGAATAACCTGACTCATCATTATTTCGGGATGGTTTTGAACCATCCCCTACATATTAAATATTTTGTTATGGCCTTAGAATTTCCCATCTAATACCTAATACCCGACACACCTGTAAATCACTTCTCGAACACAATTGGGTTGCAATCGCATTGCTGCTGAACAATAAGCTTAGCAGCTTCGGCAGATTCTTTCGACGAATAGTTCCCAATAACAACAGCATACATATTCTCGCCGTTAATCACTTTTGGCTTAACCTCGGTCCGCATACGCTGTTTGAGAAATTTTCTCATTTCGGCATCGGCATAATCCCTGTTCGAGAATATACCAACCTGAAGCCCATAGGTTTTGCTGTTCGAAGTATTAACCGGATAGGCCTTTGGTTCGGCTGCTTTGGCGGGGATTGGGACATTCGTTTCTATAACAGCCGGAGGTGTTTCAACGGCTGGCTTTTTCTTTGGTTCATTTCGATTAACAATTTGCTTTTCCGGAATTATTATGTCCGGAACTATTGGCTTTGCCGGTTCTTCGTAGTCAGTCATTTCCATTTCGGGATCGCTTGCAAGCCTCGATTTTTGCTTTCTTGCAATACTAATTGCAGAGCGGACAACATCAGTGGCGGGCACAATAAACTCGGAAGCCGGGTATTTACTCCGAAAATCGTTCAGCTCTTTTTCGGCACGCCTAATATCGCCGAGTATGGCATAGAACTGCACAATCCTCCAATAAGCATCATCTGCCCACTGGCTTCGCGGATAGTTCTTGGCAATTCGTTCATATATTTTAACTGCTCTGAACGCATCTTCAATCACCACTCCGTGCAGCAGCATCACGCCGGGATCGTTAGGATATTCGGCCAGCAAGTCCGGCAGTTGAGTTTTTACCTGTGTTGTATTTCCCTTAGCAACTAATTTCAAGTATTCGGATACGAGTTCCGACTGCGAAACTGCTGCCTGCGAAAAGAAGATAAATGCTGTGAAACAAGCAATTAACAATTTCATAAATCCCCCCGGATTTAATATTTGGTATAGTATGTACTTTTCAGAATAATTAGCTGCAAAGTTTTTCCGTTTTTTCCTATCTGCGAAATTATCAATTATTTCTTTAAAATGAAATTATTCTATCCATAATAAAGTATATAGAGTGAAAAAATTACATATATTTGTTTATTATATCGGATTATTATTAAATATGATGGAAAATTCCTCAATTCCGGGATTAAAAAGCTGATTCTATATTATACAAAAAAATAATTAAAAGAACAAAAAGTGAGCAGAATCAAAATATTAGTAGCAGCCGGAGGCACCGGAGGGCATCTTTTCCCGGCTCTTGCCGTTGTTGAGCAGCTCGAGGATCTGGCAGGTGCCGATTTAGCAGTCTCTTTCATTGGCAGCCCGGACAGAATTGAATCTAAAGTTATCCCGCGGCTTGGCTATGATTATCATGCAATAACCGTAACCGGATTTGCGGGGCTGTCGTTGAAATCCCTGAGACTCCCTTTTAATATATTGAAATCGCTGCATTATTGCCGGAAGCTGTTGAATAAGGAGAAATTCGATGCTGTTGTCTGCGCCGGGGCCTATCTGAGCTATCCGCCCGGATTGGCCGCATCGCAGAAAAATCTGCCGCTTTTCGTTATGGAATCCAATGTGAACCCCGGGAAAACCAATAAGTTGCTCGCTCCGAAGGCATCTTTGATATTCACGGCTTTCGAGGAGAGCAGGAATTATTTCGCAGCCGGCCTACACGGCAAATTACGCCCTTATGGCAATCCGGTCCGCAAATCCATCCTCGACCTGCCTGCCAAAGAAGATGCAATCGCATCCTTTGGGCTGGATGCTGCAAGAAAGACAATATTAATCGTTGGCGGAAGCCTGGGGGCAATGTCAATTAATAAAGCCATTGAGGCAAATATTCAAATTATTCGGGATAGCGATTATCAAATTATTTGGCAAACCGGCAAAAGCTGGAAGCAGGCTGCGGATTTGCCTTCGAACATTAAGCAATTGCAATTTATCGATGATATGAATTCAGCTTATGCCGCTGCTGATTTGGTGGTTTCGCGGTCGGGCGCCACAACGATTGCCGAGCTATGCGCCGTTGGCAGGCCATCTATTCTGATCCCTTTGCCGAATGCGGCCACAAATGAGCAGGCACACAATGCAAAAGTTCCGGCGGACAATGGTGCTGCCATAATAATAAACGATTCCGAGATTGGCGGAAGGCTTTTTATTGCAATTGGCACTTTGATTGGCGACAAGCAAAAGCTGGCCGGTATGTCAGCGGCAGCAAAAGCCCTCGGCAGGCCCGATGCCGCTAGGAAATGCGCCGAAGAAATAATAAAAGCCATTGGTCGTTACTCGCTGGACGCTGGAAGTTAGCAATTAGCCCTTTGGCTTCGCGCTCGGGATAAACTTAGCCGAAAAGTGCTTGATAAGTCTATGGTTCGACTCCGCTCGCCATGACACAAGAAGATAGCCACCCTTTGGCTTCGCTCGGGATAAACTGCTCGAAGGGCGGAAATGACAGTAACAATCGAATTGCTCAGAAATCTTAATTAATCAAAAACAAACATGAACCTTCCGATTATAGAATACTCCCAACCTCTGTTCAGGCCGCCGTCTGAGGCCGGTTCGCTGATATTGCAGATTACTTATGGCTGCACCTGGAATAAATGCGCCTTCTGCGAGATGTACACCAATAAAAAATATCAGACCCGGAAAACCGCAGATGTTATAGGTGAGATTCATTCCCTGAAGCCCTATGCACCGCATATTCAGAAGATATTCCTGGCCGACGGCAACCCAATGGCATTGTCCACGCGGAGATTGCTCGAAATACTAAACGAAATTAATATTGTTTTTCCGAATGTACGGCGAATATCGACTTATGCACTGCCAAGCGATTTAACAAATAAACCGGTTGATGATTTGAAGCAGCTGCGGGATGCCGGGCTTTCATTATTATATGTGGGCATAGAATCCGGCGATGATGAATTATTGGGCTTAATCAACAAAGCGGAAACTTATGATTCGACGGTCGCGGGCCTGACCAAAGCCCACGAGGCCGGTATGAAATTATCGGTGATGATATTAAGCGGCCTGGGCGGCAGGAAATACTCCGAGCAGCACGCAATTAACTCCGCAAAAGTGCTTAATGCAATCCAGCCTTTGTTCGCTTCCACATTAGTTTTGAGTTTCCCTTATGGCGTGGAAAGATACAAGCAGAGGTTTGCCGGCGAATATATTTCGATGACTGTCCACGATTTGTTGTTGGAACTGCGGACTCTGATTGCCAATACAAACCTGGGTGGGACAATATTCCGAAGCGACCACGCATCAAACTATCTTGTGCTAAAGGGTGTGCTGTCAAGGGACAAACAGAAGTTTACCGACGAAATCGATAAGGCTCTTAGCTTTCCGGACAAGGTGCAACTCCGTGAGGAATGGCAAAGGGGGCTGTAGCGGGTGGATTATTTCTTAGATGAATTTATGTGAATACTGCCATAATAGCCGTAAACACTCGCTCCTTCACTAAATTTCTGTTTATATCAACCCGAATTATTCTGTTTGGGGAACACCGCATCAGCCATCGCGAGGCATTCATTGAAAATATCAAGGTTGATACCCAAGTCGATTCCGTCGCTTGCGAACATCGACACCATATTCTCTGTCGGCATATTCCCAACCAAATTCGACGCCGCCATCGGGCAGCCGCCATAACCTTTGATAGCCCCGTCGAACCTGCGGCACCCGGCCTTGAAGGCAGCTTTCACCTTGCCTTCCCAAGTGTCTGCCGTGGTATGGAAATGAGCGCCGAACTCAATCTGCGGGAAAGTGCCGATAACGTCGGCAAATACTTCCTCGATTAATTCCGGAGTCGACACTCCCACGGTATCCGACAATGCCATTATCTCGACTCCAAGCCCGGCCAGCTTCTCGGTCCACTCGTGCATTATCGCTTGATTCCACGGATCGCCGTAGGGATTGCCGAAGGCCATTGATATATATACCACGAGCTTTTTGTCGTGTTGGGCGCAGATGTTATTCACAATCTGGATGTCTTCCACGCGGCCAAGCGATTCGCGCAGAGTGGCATTAATATTTCTCTTCTGGAAAGTCTCTGAAATTGAAAACGGAAAGCCAAGATATTTAATTTCGTCAAAATTGCAGGCATCTGTTGCGCCACGAAGGTTGGCAACGATAGCAAGCAGGGCGGACTTGGTGGACGACAAATTTAGCTTGCCAAGCACCTCGGCGGTATCCCTGAGCTGAGGCACCCACCGCGGCGAAACAAAGCTGCCGAAGTCGATGGTGTCGAATCCCACTTGCAGCAGTTTATTTATATATTCCGCCTTGACGCCAGTGGGGATAAAGCCTTCCAGCCCCTGAATGGCGTCGCGCGGGCATTCGATTAGTTTCATTTGGTGGTGATGAGAAGTTAATTAATCAAAATATTGCTTTTAGATAAATCATCAAAATTCAAAACAGCAATATTTTTATTCGAAAGCAAACCATATAACGGGCCATCATTTGTTAATACTAAATAATTGTTTTTGGTGGAATATTCGATGGCAGCGTCCGTTATACCAAATTTAATCAATGGGTTACTATTAACAAAGAATTCGTTTGACTGAGCATATTTCTCTTCGAAAGTTCTTATCACAATAGAAAAACGGAAAAAATACTCTTCCAGGCTTCTATCGGGCAAACCTGTTGATGATAAATTACTTAGATTGCCCTCAAAAAGTACTAACTATTTATTGTTATAGTAATTACGAAAACTATTCAATTAGAAAGTGCAAGGAAATGGATTTATTATGCCCTTATGCCTTGCAGATTGTAGGACAACCCCCTGCTCGCTTTGCTCTAAGGGGGAATAGCCAATTAAATTCCCCCTTAAAAAAGGGGGATTAAGGGGGTTGTTATTCTCCTTAAAGCAGAAGCATGAATATCTTTTTCCTGACTACTTTTTGAGGGAACCCTACTTACTTCTGTCAATATATGTGGAGTTGTAATATGCTTCTTGAAAAACCCTAATAATCTAAGCAACAGATAATAGTCTTTGATACCGAAATTACTAATTCTCTTAAATGTTGAAATTAGATGCTCATTATATGAACCAATGAATAGCAAAAGTAAAATATTGCTATCAATCAATACTCCTTTATTCCTATATTTTATCAAAATATCATCGCATTCAGAATAGTAAATCATATAGTCTGAACTTCTCTAATTTTCATTGATAATAAGTCCCCATTGCTACTGATTTTAAATACTTTATATTTCCTTTTGCTATCAGGACTCATGATATTTTGAATAGGGCTTTTATGTGAGTTGGGTACATCAAAACCCAATGTAATTAGCCAGCTTTCTTTGTTCTTATCATCACTATCCTGCTCAAATTCTTCTAATAATACATTATCATATTCCTGATCGGCAAATAATTCTTTTAGATTGTTTACAGCAATTATTACTGCTTCTTTCGTACTAATCATTTCGTCCTCAAATAATTACATATATAATAAATCATAAGTGTCCGGTTAAAATGCAGACAATTAGTGAAAATCGTAGTAACATGCTCCATTTAGCTCAATATTGTGCAATTATGGATGCATTTTGAAAATAGCGTGAATTGTTGTTAAAGAATGTCATACCGGACCCCGATCCGGTATCCATCTTAAATTTAGCAAATAGCCTATGAATACTGGATTCCCGCTGAAGTTTATCCTGAGCCCTTCGATAGTTTATCCTGAGCGAAGCCGAAGGGCTCAGGATAAACTATCGAAGGGCGGGAATGACACGTGACAGCTATTAAGGGTATATTCAGCAAGGCTCTTATTTTTTTCCGGACAGTACTGATAATAAATCACGATAATTCACAAAATAAATTGTTCTACTCTTTCGAGAGCATTTGCGATACGCTGGCCACGATTGAAATCATCTTCGGGTAGTTCATCCGCTTGGGGCCGATCAGCCCGATTGAGCCCTGGGCCGAGCCTATGCGGTAGTTTGTCATAACAATACTATAGTCGTCTAAAAGGTTGGTCTCCAGTTCCTTGCCAATCAGCACCTTAATCCCGCCTTCGCTTTCCTCGTGCTTTTCCAACAGGTGAATAATTATATCCTCATTCTCGATTAATTCGATAACGCCTTTCACACGGTCGAGGTCTTCGAATTCAGGATATTCCAACAGGTTCTGAGTGCCTGCGGTTAGAATCCTGTCCTGGTTGCCCTGGTATTGAAATATCTTGTCTAACGAATCCACGAACAAACGGACAAGGGGAGTGTCCCTGCTGTCGAAATCGCCGATCAGCTCTTCGAAGTTTTCACGTAGATACCTTAAACGTTTTCCACTGATCTTTTCATTGATATAAGAAGAGATTTCCTCAATATACTTCCGGTCGAATTCGAATCCGGCCTCGAGTGTAACCGTCCGTACAATATTTGAGTCGAGGGCAATAACCACAAGCAGGCGGTTGGAAGCAACCGAGATCAGCTCTATCCTATAGACTATCAGGTCGAGCAGGTGGGGAATCTGTACAACGCCGAGATACTTCGACAGCAATCCTAATACCTTCGAGGCATCCTTCAGCACTTTATCGGATTGGCCGATTGACAACGAGTCCTTCACAGCCCTCACCTCCTGGTCGGTCAGCTGGGCCAATTCCGAAATATTATCAACATAGAACCTATAGCCCTTGTCGGTTGGGATGCGGCCGGCTGAGGTATGCGGATGGTTGATGTATTGAAGTTCTTCGAGGTCGGACATTACGTTCCTTATCGTTGCGGCGCTAAGATGCAGAGTAGTGCTTAGAAACTTGGATAAGGTGCGCGACCCAACCGGCGATGCGTTCAATATATATAGATATACGATAGCTCGGAGGACTTCCTGCTGGCGGCTATTCAGAGGATTCTCAATTTCCTTGCCTACGATTTTCTCTATGTCTAACCTGATTTTTTCCAAAACCTGTCTTTTATCCCGAATTATTCATAAAATATCCAAAACACCTGACAGGCTATGGATAACAGATATTTAAGATAACTCAATTATAATCCAAATATGATCACCGTGGAATCGGCTTAACTCGAATATTTCCCAAGAGATACAAAGCTCTTGAGTAAAATTCCCGCAATAAGCGGGTTAAGATAACTCAATTATAATCCAAATATGATCACCGTGGAATCGGCCTAACTCGAATATTTCCCAAGAGATACAAAGCTCTTGAGTAAAATTCCCGCAATAAGCGGGTTAAGATAACTCAATTATTAGCTAAATATGATCACCGTGGAATCGGCTTAACTCGAATATTTCTTATGAGATACAAAGCTCTTGAGCAAAAGCCCCGCAATAAGCGGGTTAAGATAACTCAATTATTAGCTAAATATGATCACCGTGGAATCGGCTTAACTCGAATATTTCTCATGAGATACAAAGCCCTTGAGCAAAAGCCCCGCAATAAGCGGGTTATTTCCTGAATTTATCTTTAAGTTTTTCAGCCACTATCGGCGGCACAAATTCGCTTGGGTCCTGCCCATAGCTCGATATTTCTCTAATTATACTCGAATTCAGATAAGTGTATTTTTCGTGCGGCATCATAAACACCGTGTGGACGTTTGGCTCGAGTTTCCGGTTCATCAAAGCAATCTGGAATTCATATTCAAAGTCCGATACGGCCCGCAGCCCCCGGATGATTGCAACTGCATTTTTCTCCCGCGCTATATCGACCACAAGTTTGTGGTGCAATACGACCTCGACATTTGGCAAGTCCTTTAAGGATTCCCGGGCCATTCCGATGCGTTCGGTTTCGGTGAACAGGCTCACTTTCTTGGAATTCACGGCAATGACTACTATTATCTTATCGAACATACGGCTGGCGCGATGAATAACATCTACATGGCCGTTGGTTATCGGGTCGAAAGTCCCCGGGTATATAGCAACTTTTTCCATAATTTTCCAATATTAAATTACTGCTTTGTGTTTTCCCCAGCGAGCAAAATCATGCTGATGCCGGTTCTTTTCTTATTCGCCAACTGCATACCGCCGGTTGCTTTAGCTCTCGGACATCATTAGTATTAATCTCAGACGATAAAGCGGTGAAAACCTTTTCTTTCTCATTATTTGTAACTCAATTCTTCCTGTCCGTGTCTACAATATAAAACCACGCATATTTATTTTTCTCGAATTAACGCAACAGGAGCAGCAATATGAATACAAATCAAAACATACCGAAAAGTCAGAAACATTACGGAGCAATTGAGCTGAAAAATGCAATGCCGGGCAATTCTGCCAAAGGGTTCTCAATAGCCGTATCGCTGTTCTTACTGCTGTTTATGGGTAATCTTATATTCAACTATTTCTCTGCTGATATGAAAGCTCCTGAGGTTAACACTGGATTTACAGGACGTATTGAAATCATGGATAATAATTTTCTGAACAAGCCCGAGCCGCTGCCGGCAATAATACACACAAAGAAATTATTAGCCGGTATAAAAGAAATTATTGGGAAGTTGGTTCCGGTTCCGGATATAGATATTATTGGCGAATTGGCCGAAATTGCCACCATTGATAAATTGCATCTTGCATCCTCAAGGCCGGCGGATGAGATTATTGAGGCGGGCCTGAATCCGGCCGATATGATATTCGGCAGCGATGGCAAAGATATTAAACAGGCGGAAGAACAATATCCGGATTACAACCAATTCGTTCCCGTGGAAGTCAACCCCCAAGTAGATTTAACAGGATTGCAGCGAAGCATAGTTTATCCCGAATTGGCTATAAAAGCAGGCGTTGAAGGGAAAGTATACGTAAGGGTATTGATAGATAAATACGGCAATGCCATTGAATCGAAGGTAGAGCATTCGGACAATCAGCTGCTTGATGATGCAGCGATAGATGCCGTAATGGGTGCAACTTTCACACCGGCACGTCAGAATGGCCGCCCGGTTTCCTGCTGGGTTACGGTTCCTATTGTTTTCGCTTTGCGGTGAGCAGTTATTCGTAAATAGGGACAGTAAACTAAGCTCATTTCCAAATTCCGGATTGGAATCGCGGCTCCCCGTAAATCCCGGCTACGCTATGGTATCAGCTTAGTGGCAAAAAGCCCGCAATCGCGGGTTCCCCGTAAATCTCAGCTATGCTATGGTATCAGCTTAGTGCTAATAATCCAAGCAGATACGAAAAATAAAGCCCGCAATCGCGGGTTATTTTAGTTTTATTTTCAGGACTTTTTTGCTAATCCAGTCATATATGCCCGATAGGATTATCAAAACCGTCAGCAGCGCACTAAGCGGAACCAGCAATATATAAAACCCGCCTATCATGCCTTTGAATATTCTGCCGTTGTGGAGTTCGAACATATAATTCCACAGGGGAAATCGGAAATCCGTCTCCAATTCTTCGGGCATTTTGAACCTACCCCTCCGCTTCGAATCGCCAACCTGCAGTATGCCGTGCTGGTGGGTGGATACGAAGTGCCCGCCTTCCGGTGTGGTGAAGAAACCTGTAATCATATATTTATCCGGCCGTAGGTTGTCAATTTCATTGGAATTTTGATGTTCATCGGTCATTAAATTCTTGATTTTACCATCGATACCAAATATGCCATTGAACGAGCCAATAAGCTCCAGGCTGTCCAGACTTTCAAAAACAGTTGCCCCCATTACAAATACCGGAACCGGCGACTCAACTTTAGCAAATACATTGTTTTGCCCGGGCAGGCTCTCCCACCTGCCGTCAGTTGCGTCGATAACAAATTTATCATTACTATCATCATAATACGCATTTCTGATCTTATGCTTCCACGGGTTATCGCCACCGATAGCGGGGTAATATTTCATGGGCAGGCCGACATCGGTAATCAATGCTATAACCGGCGGACGCATAAAGAATCCGGTAGCGCTGATTATCAGCAGAAGTGCTGCAAGCCATATCCCGAGTTTTAAATGATATTTATACAGAAAATTATAGAATCTGCTATGCTTCACCCTGTCGGCCGAGATAAAATTCTTAAGTTTTTTATTCTGCTTTTTGGGTAGATACCAAATAAAGATACCGGACAGGCTAAGGAAGAAAAGGATTATTCCGGCTGCATCATAAATCAGTTGCCCGGGCAGGCCCCAGGCCTTGCCGGAATGAATTTCAAAAAATGCCTCTATTAGCGTTATGGTTTTCTCATCTTCCCGCCGGCTGAATGCGACTTGTTCTAAATTCAGATAATCCGAAATGTTCGACTTGTAGATCTTTGAATTAGTAAAAACAAATATCTCGTTTTCCCGGCGGATTATTTTAACCACTTTTTCATTCGATTCAGGTTTTCCTTCAGATGTTAATAAAGTCACCGCTTTCCATTTTTCGTTCATCAAGTCATAGGCAAACAATCCACCCCATGTTCCGGCCAATAATACCGGCCGGGAAATATCTTCGATCAGCATAAGAGAATTAACCCTGCGGTAGTATCTGGAACCTGCGAATCCGCTGTGGTTCAATGATTCGAAATCGTAGCCGCCGTTGCGGGAAATCCACATGCCCTCCCTGCCGCCGGCGAACACCAAATCCGGGTTGGCTTTCGAGAAAAGCATGTTTACTATCGTGCTTCTGTTCCAGTTCTTATAGTGGTAGCGCGAAGGCGTTAAATACCCCGGCACCGAAATATTAGATATTATGCCGGGATGGTTTAGCAGTATCCCGGACAGGCTCATCCACATTAGCAGCAGCAATAGCGCCAAACCGAGGTACTTATGAAGAAACTTGCTAATTCTAAATATGCGTACTAATAATATGTTTGTTGATGCCGGCATCTATTGGCTTCTAATTATGAATAATATAATCGATTACTACTGTCCGGTTAAAAAAATGAGAGTTATGCAGAAAATACCCTTAATAACTGTTACGTGTCATTGCTGCCCTTCGGCAGTTTATCCTGAGCCCTTCGGCTTCGCTCAGGATAAACTCCAGCGGGAATCCAGTAATCATAGGCTATTTGCTATATTTAAGATGGATACCGGATCGGGGTCCGGTATGACATACTTTAACAACTATTTTTGTTATATCCAAAATCGCATCTAATGCAACATATAATAGGTCAAAATGAAGCTAATATCAGCGATTCGCACTTTTTGACTGCTATTTAGATTGCCCTCAAAAAGCACTAACTGTTTATTGTTATAGTAGTTACAAAAGATATTCAATTAGAAAGTGCAAGGAAATTGATTTATTATGCTCTTATACCTTGCAGATTGTAGGACAACCCCCTGCTCGCCTGGCTCACTTCCCCCTTTTTTAAGGG
>JAJRTW010000166.1 GCA_024278075.1 Bacteroidota bacterium
ACTTCCAAATATTCCACCACGCATTTGAAAAGCCGATTTCATTTTCCTATTCCCCCTTAAAAATGGGGGTTAGGCCATTCCAAAATTCCCCCTTAAAAATGGGGGTTAGGGGGTTGTCATCTCTTCGATTAGCACTTCCAAATATTTCACTACACCTTCAACGTTATTTCTAACATCAGAATCAGTAAATCTTATGAATTTCAAACCAATGCCTTCCAAAATCTCCTGCCTTTTTTTCATCCTCTTTCATTTTATAATCGTGGGTTACGCCATCAATTTCAATAATCAATCTCAATTTACTGCAATAAAAATCAACTATATAATTTCCTATGGGTTTTTGCCTTGCGAATCTATACCCTTTTATTTTCCTTCCTTTGATATGTTGCCAGAGTAATACTTCTGATAAATTCCCAGTTTTACGCAATTTCCTTGATATTTCCTTTAATTTTGGGTTATAGTAGATTTTCATTGGCACGAATTGCTTGTATTTGATAATAATCTTATTTGTACAACCCCCTTTAAGCCTCATTTGCTAAGGGGAAATTTGTACAACCCCCTTAAGCCTCATTTGCTAAGGGGGAATTTTGCACAACCCCCTTTAAGCCTCATTTGCTAAGGGGGAATTTGTACAACCCCCTTAAGCCCCCTTTGCTAAGGGGGAATTTTGCACAACCCCCTTAATCCCCCTTTGCTAAGGGGGAATTTTGCACAACCCCCTTTAAGCCTCATTTGCTAAGAGGAAATTTGTACAACCCCCTTAAGCCTCATTTGCTAAGGGGGAATTTTGCACAACCCCCTTAATCCCCCTTTGCTAAGGGGGAATTTTGCACAACCCCCTTAATCCTCATTTGCTAAGGGAATTTGTACAACCCCCTTAAGCCTCATTTGCTAAGGGGGAATTTTGCACAACCCCCTTAAGCCTCATTTGCTAAGGGAATTTGTACAACCCCCTTAATCCCCCTTTGCTAAGGGGGAAATTAATTTTTGTCCATCGCTTTTTCCTTAATCGCTTTCAATACCTTCTCCGGCGTAATGGGCAGTTCCTTAATATAAACACCAATAGCATCGGCAATTGCATTGGCGACCGCACCCAGCACAGGCAGCGTAGCACCCTCACCAACTTCCTTGGCTCCATACGGCCCGGCGGGTTCGTAGCTGTCCACAATAGTGGAATGAATCTCGGGCATATCGGCGGCGGTGGCGATTAAATAATTATGCAGGTCGGGATTCTTGTGCCTGCCGGTATGGTCGAACACCTGGTCTTCAAGCAGCGTTTCGCTCATCCCCATAACCACGGCGCCTTCCACCTGGCCCTCGACCGCCAGCGGATTAATCGCAGTGCCGCAATCGTGGGCATCCCAGAAATTCAGCACCTTTACCTTGCCGGTTTTCATATCCACATCCACCTCGCACACCGAAGTTGAGAAGGAATAAGCCGGCGATGTGCCGACAGCAGCACCCTTATATTTCCCGCCTAACCCCTCGGGCGGCGAATAAAAACCCTTGCCGATCAGCGGGCCTTTTGCGGAGAAATGCTTCGTTGCAGCCTCCTCCCAGGGAACGGATATGTCAGGATTAGATTTGACACGCACAATATTATTAACTATTTCGAGCGCCGATTCATCTACGTTCAATATCTCGGCCGCCGATGCTATTACTTGCTTTCTAATCTCCTCACCGGCCATTTTGGAAGCATTGCCGCCCATAAGCGTAACGCGGCTGGAGTAAGCACCAAAGCCAATTGGCGTCAGGTCGCTATCGGCCGATATGACGCTCATCCTGTCGAAACTGATTCCCATGGCCTCCGCCGCTGCCTGGGCCAGTACAGTATCAGAACCCTGCCCGATGTCGGCATCGCCAATAAACAGCACAGCCCGCGAGCCGTCTTCATGTACTTTAATTGTTGCGTTGGAATGTGGAAATTTCGAGCGGTAAATCGGATAGCCCGCACCGGAAACGAAGCCGCCGCTGCCAACACCAATGCCCCTTCCCTTCGGCAGATTGCCCTTCTTCTTGTCCCAGCCGGACGTCTCTCTTGCAATATCCAGGCAGGCCTTCAATTCGCAGGAGCCAATATCCAGATCATTCACAGTATAATAATTCGGTTCCATTGCATTTATTTGCCTGATGTCAAATTGATCTATGCCAATATCATCGGCAATCATTGCCAGAAGCGATTCAAAAGCAAACCTCGGATGCGGACAGCCATGCCCGCGGAATGCACCGCTCGGCGGCAGATTGGTATTCACCCGAAAGCCGTCGTATTTATAATTCGGTATTTTATACAGCGTAGTCAGCATCGACCCGGCGTAATAAGCCGTGACTATGCCAAAGCTGGAGTAGGCCCCGCCCTCGAGGACGTTCCGCTGTTTGACGGCAGTGATTGTGCCATCCTTCTTAACTCCGATTTTCATATCGATGAATTGCTTGTGGCGGCCGCGGCCGTAAAGGTACATCTCCTCGCGCGAGAACCTCATCTTAACGGCACAGCCCGCCTCTTTGGCCAAAAATATCGACAACACCTCAAGAATATTCGTCGCCGCTTTCGCCCCGAATCCGCCGCCGCAATTTGTCATTATCACCCGGATATCGCCCATCGGAATCCCAAGAATACGCGTTAATTGATGATGAACATAATGCACCACCTGGGTGGAAGTATGGAGCGTTACCCTGCCGTGGCGGTCCCATTCGGCAATGGCGCAGTGCGGTTCCATTGGATTCTGATAAGTGCGGTTGCCAACGAATCGCTCCTCGCGGACGTAGTCGGCTTCGGCAAATCCCTTGTCAATATCGCCGAAATGATGATCGACGCGGGTATTAATATTATTCTTGAATTTATCTGCGAACAACCTCGGGGCACCTTCTTTCATAGCTTCTTCGGGATCAAATACGGCCGGCAATAATTCATATTCGACATCAATAAGCTCAATTGCCCTATAGCAGGTTTCCTCGTCGATAGCCGCCACAGCCGCCACCACATCGCCCACATAGCGAACCTTGTCTTTGGCCAGTATATTTTCGTCATAGCGCGGAGGCGAAGTGCCATAGGTTAAATCAGGGACGTCGGCGCCGGTCAGCACCACCTTTACGCCATCAAGGCGGCGGGCTTTGCTTGCGTCGATAGAAATTATTTTCGCATGGGCGTGCGGGCTCAATAAAGTTTTGCCATAAATCATATTCGGTAATTTAATATCATCGGTATATATGGCCCTGCCGGTAGCTTTATCGGGAGCATCAATCTTCGGCAGCCTTTTGCCCACAACCGATAGGTTCATGGCGGATTTCTGCGGCTGGAACTCAATTTCCTTCGGCTTTCTGCCATTTATATAATCTGCCGCTGTTTCCACGGCTTCGATGATTTTCGTGTAACCGGTGCAACGGCAAAGGTTTCCGCTTAGGCCGGCTTTAATTTCCTCTCTGGTCGGATTCGGGTTTTCGTCTAAGAATGACTTGGTTATCATCACCATGCCCGGCGTGCAGTATCCGCATTGGATAGCACCTTTTTCGACATAAGCCCGTTGGATTGGATGAAGTTCTCCGCCATGGGCCAGCCCTTCTATTGTTTCGACCAACCCGCCGTCGGCTTCGAGGGCAAGCACAAGGCAGGAATTCACCGCCCGGCCGTCGAGGATAACGGTGCAAGCGCCGCAGTCGCCGTGGCCGCAAGCCTTTTTCGTACCGGTCAGGTTCAGTTCATCGCGCAGGAAATCGAGCAATGTAGTCCCCGGCCTTACCGCTTCTTCGTATTCGGTTCCATTTACATTTATTTTAATTATCTGTTTCATTTCCGCTTAACTAATTTATATTTATTAATTGTCCTGTAGGGACAGGTTCTAAACCTGTCCTTCTCATACGCATACGATTTTTTTCGGGATGGTTTGGAACCGTCCCCTACAATTTTAGTGTCTCATTTTTCGGGATGGTTTGGAACCGTCCCCTACAATTATCCTTTGCTGTCTTGGTGTCGGAGCTTTCCGTCCTGATGCCTGTCATCCCTCTTTATCTCCCTTCAAAGGGGGAATGCTTTTTAGTGTCGGGACTTCCCGCCCTGATGGATAGAAATAACGATTCGTAATTGAAGTAAAACCCCGGTTTCATCAAACCACCCCCTTTAAAAAATGGGACTAAAAGTCTCCCTTTTTCAAAGGGAGATTTAGAGGGTTTTCCTTTTATTATGTTATTGCCAGTTCCCAAATCATTCCTTGAGAAGCGAAGAACCAGTAATTATGGCTAAAGCTAAATATTTAGCTCCCCTTCCTTTTTTCCACGAGTTAAATCTCGTGGCTATCTATTCTCAATCGTAATTCCTTAATTATCAATTCTTTCCAAAGCTTTTATAATCGCTCTTATCGTCAGTTCCTTAGCAATATCCTTCCTGTATTCGGCCGTACCCCGGATATCATCAATCGGCACAGACTCGTCGGCGGCCAATTGCCCTGCTTCGTCGATTGCCGATGACCCTTCGCTAAGTTCATCCATGCTTTTGCCAATCAATGACTTGCCGGCTTTCGGGCTAATCATCGGCGTTGGTGCGACGGCTCCGGTAACAATGCAGGCATCGGTGCATTTCCCATCTTCAATTGTTATCCTCGCCGCTGCCGAAGCAACCGATATTGTAACGGCCTGGCGCAATCCGAATTTGATGAAGCTGCCGCCGGTATTGCCGCCCGTTTTCTTAATAATTATTTTTGTTAGCAATTCACTCTTTTCGAGAATCGACTTATGATGGAAAATGAAGAAATCGCTCAGCGGCATCTGCCTTGTTCCATTCGGCCCGGCAATCTTGGTAACTGCTCTATAAGCCAGGAGGACCGGCCCGGTGTCGGCACACGAGGCACAGGTGCATAAATTCCCGCCAATCGTACCCACATTGCGCACCTGGCGGTTGCCGATTGCCATTGCGGCATCTGCCAAAGCCGGTATGTTTCTCTGGATTATTTCCGAACCGGTTAGCTCGTGATGGGTAACACAAGCACCGATATAGATATTCTCTTCATCTTCGGTTATATTCCTTAGCCCGTCAATTTTGGACAAAGATACGATATCGTCATGTTGTCGCAGGCCCTGTTTGATTTCCACAAGCAGGTCGGTCCCGCCGGCAATGGCAGCGCCGTTGGGGCTTTCGTCCAATAGCCTGCAAGCTTCGTCGAGCGTTTCCGGCCTGTGATATTTAAAATCCGGTATTATCATTATTACCTCTGAATCTATGTGATGGTTTTTTTTTGAGTAATTAGTATTGAGTAAATTCGGTTTTTGCAATAGGAAGATTATTATTATTATCTATCTATCAAAAACTTCTGAAAAATAGATATGTTCTCATTTTCGTGAGAAAGGTTAAAATGTCATCCTGAGCAGAGTCGAAGGATCCAAATGCTTTATGCATACCGACTTATAGATTCTGAAATAAATTCAGAATGACAACCTATTAACATTTGAGCACATTCTCAGACGCAACAATGTTAACAAAAATCGAATTATTCAGAAGTCTCTATCAATTTATTGCCACGTGCTTTAGCTCGTGGATAAGTTGTCAAAGTTTGGATCCGGGCTTTAGCCCATATTTTTTCCACGAGTTAAAACTCATGGCTATTTATTCTCAATCGTAATTCCTTAATTATCAATTCTATCCAATGCCTTTTTGGTGTCGGGACTTCCCAGCCTGATGCCTGTCATCCCCCTTAATCCCCCTTCAAAGGGGGAACTTCTTATTATAGAAGGACTTCCATTACTGATGCCGTGAAGCTATTCATCCTTTACTTGCCAAAGCCTTGTTCTTAGCCTCAATCATACTGGCTGCTATGCTGACTGCAATCTCAGTTGCCGATTCCGCATATATGTCAATTCCAATCGGCATATCTATCCGGTCGATTAATTCACCGGCCACATTTATCTTCTCAAGGTGCTTTTTGAAACCCTCAATCTTCCGGCTGCTGCCCATCATGCCGATATATGCAAATGGCTTGTTAATACTGTCGATTATTATTTCCCTGTCCAAAGCATGGGAGTAATTGATGATGACGATATAGGTGTCTTCGCCAAATGAAATACCGGGCAATACATCATCATGATATTTATTGATAAGATTAGCCGCTGCACTATCCCACGTGTCGAATATATTCTCGCGCCCGTCGATAACGGTAATGTCGAAATCCAGGCCGGCGGCTATCCCAACCAATGCCTTGCCCACATGGCCGGCACCAAAAATATATAATTTCTTTTTCTTCATAATCGGTTCGATGAATACTTTAACAGCTCCGCCGCAGCCCATTCCGTCCTTGTGCGGCAGCTCGTATTGAAACAATTGCGGCCTGCCGGTTTCAAACACAATGGGGGCGTCTTCGAATGTATTGTTCTCGAGAGTGCCGCCGCCAACAGTGCCAAAAGAGCTTTTATCTTCGTAGATAATCATTTTGGCGCCCGGCTTAAGCGGTGCCGAGCCTTTGGTTTCGACCACTGTGCAGAGGACGGCCTTTTGCTCGCTTTTCTGTACTTCTAATATTTTAATGTATATATTTTCCATGCTGTTACATAAGTATCCGGTAAAAAGCCAGCCAATTTGTGATATTCGTAGTAATAAACTCCTTTTGGCCTATATTGTGCTATTATGGATGCAATTTTGAGATTAGCGAAATATAATCCTAAAGCATGTCATACCGTACCCCGATCCGGTATCCATCTTAAATATAGCAAATAGCCTATGAATACTGGATTCCCGCTGGAGTTTATCCTGAGCGAAGCCGAAGGGCTCAGGATAAACTGTCGAAGGGCAAAAATGACACGTGACAGTGATTAAGGGTATATTCAGCAAGGCTCTAATTATTTAATCGACCACTACTGATGCTGTTATTATTATCTGTGCCGGCGTTCATATTCAATTACCACAAGGCGTTAGCCCATAAACACACGGCTATTTATTCTTTTCCTTGTAGGGGCAGGTTCGTAATCCGCCCGCTTACATACACACGTTTTTGCCTGCAGGACGGTTTGGAACCGTCCCCTGCTTATGTCAGGACTTTACGTCCTTATGCCTTTTAATCGTAATTCTTAATTGCTTGTCATCCCTCTTAATCTCCCTTCCAAGGGAGAATTTTTATTAGCCGGACTCAAAGCCAAAGCATCTCCGATACTCCTCCGGTGTATTTATATTCAATAATATTTTTTCATTATCTGTCTCAATACTAATCCTGTTGAAATCTTTCAATAAATCATTAAGATTCACATCATCTTCCGTCTCGGTTCTAATTCGCACAATCACATCATTGCCTATTAGAATCGGGTGGCCGCCTCTGCCATCGATGGCGGGCGACACATATCCGCTGCTGATTTTATTGCCTGCTAATTCTTTCAGCAAATTCACAGTAACAAAGGGATTATCGGAATTTTGCAGAAAACAATAATCGCTGAAATTCAATGCTTCGATGCCAATTCTCAAGGAAGAGAACCGCCCCCTTTCGGGATTGCAATTAATAACAACTCTAACACTATCAATCGATTCCACAATACTATTCAGCCGTCCGCTGCTGCCAACCTGCTTATTGATAACTACCACTATCTCCTTGCAGCCAAAAGCCGAATATTCACTTAAGATTTTTTCTAAGAACGTTCGGTTTTCATCATACTTCAGGAATAGCTTTGGCGACTTCATTCGCTCCGAGAAACCCGCCGCCAGTATTATTGCCCCGATATTTGTATCCATAATCTTGGATTTATCCCAGATTTTGCAATAGAAATATTACTTATGTTATAAGCATCAGTAGCATACAGTCAGCACACTCGCTAACTTGCTGCCTTGCAAGAGTTATCGCACAGTCATTCCGAAGGAGAATAGCAACTGATGAATCTGATATAACATATTGTTTAAAAGGTAGTTCCGTAGGGGCAGATTCGCAACCTGCCCGAATAACCTGATTCATCATTATTTCGGGATGGTTTCGAACCATCCCTTACATATTAAATATATTGTTGTGGCGTTAGAGCTTCCCATACTGACACCTGATACCTGAAGGCCAACAGCATGTCATCCCCCTTAATCCCCCTTCAAAGGGGAACTTCTTATATTGATACCTGATTCCTATTAATCCTAATAGGGTTGCTTGTTCCTCATGTTTTTATCCGAAATAGCCCGCACCAGATTAGTAAACGTAAGGTTCAGAGGCGTCCGCACATAATGCTTGCGGCCGTAGGCAACAATCTTTCCGTTCATATAATCTATCTCAGTTTCGCGATTGTTCATCAAATCCACGGCAAGCGAAGGGAAATGCGAGCCGGCTTTCTTCAGATAACGCATACATAATTTCACAAAATTATCTTCCAATTTTATTTCCTCGGCCTTGGCAACTTCCACAGCTTCCATTATTAACTTTTCCACAATCTCATTGGTATGCGGGAAGTCCATAGCTTCTTTCATAGTGAATTTCGAAATAGCGCAAAGCGGGCTTAATGCGGCATTCAATATTGTCTTCTGCCAAATCTGATTTGCCAGCGAGAAAGAATCGGTCGACTGCGTGGTTAGCCCGACCGACGACAACACATCGGCTATCCATTTGGCAACGCCTTCCTTGGAATCGTCTCTGGAGGCAATATAGTTGGGAGGATTGAAGAAAGTGACGTTCACTACGTTCGGAGCAAAAAGATTACCGGCAAAATTGACAACCATTCTGAATATTCGGGATTCATGGAAATGGCTCGTATATTTCTCCGCCACTCCTATTCCGTTCTGGGCCGATACCACCAGCATATCATCGCAATTCTCGTTGTCCCTTACATAATCAAGAATATAATCCACATGATAGGCCTTAACGGCGCATATAAGGATGTCCACTTTATGGTCAAGCAAGTCTTTTATCGACGAGAAGACATAATTGAAATACGACTTCTTCTCAACAATTCCCACAAGCTCTATCCCATTGTTTCTTATAAGGTTTACCTTCTCTTTGATAATGTCGCATACGGCTACATCACACCCGGCATCCTTCAGGTTCTGAGCGATTATCATGCCCACCGGGCCCAATCCCACCACGCCAATTTTGTATTTCTTACTATCCATAGTTTTCTTTAGATTATTGATATTCTTCTTTTATTAAATTATTCTTTCTTTACTCGTTATGCCATCAGATCTTCCAGCTTTCGTTATGCCATCAGGTCTTCCCGTACTCGCTGTGGGGTCAGATCTTCCCGTCCTGACGACTGACACAAAAAACAATCGGCATTTCAATAGCTCCCCAAGTCCGCTATGACAGGAAAAAACAACAAAATTAGCTAAATTTTAATTTGCATCCAAACAAGCATGATATTGGCCGCAATTATACAATTAACTGTGATCCGGCCCCGAAGCATCTGCTTTTGCAGCGCATTTGAGCTTTAAGCCATATTTTAGTTTCATATTAACCCGAATTATTCATAAAATTATCGATATGCTTGATAGGCCAAGGGTAATTGGCTTTATTAGAAGCTCCATTTCGAGCTAAGCATAATTGCCGTTCTAATTGTATAACCTTTGAATCTCCAATAAGATACGAAGCTAAAGAAAAAAAGGCCAGAAATGTTCGGGTTAAAACATGTACGTAGAAGTCCCGGCCTGGCCAGATGGATGAAAAAGACAAATAGCCACGAGCTTAAGCGTTCTATTGCAAGCATGTGGCTACCAAATCACAATTCTTAAATCTGCTACGGTTAGCCCGCATAATTCGTAAAATATTCAAAAACACCGGCAGGCTTTGGACAGCAAATAATTAATACTGCTCAACGATGAACCAAATATAATTACTGCTCTTTCGGCCTGATTCCTATTTATCCTGTGAGACACGAAACTGCTTAGCAATAGGCCCGACATTCTCGGCTTAGCTTTAATTCATTGAAAAAGAATCTACAAGATAATTACTTCTTCAAAGGCATTATAACCTAAATTAAAAAAACAGTTGACTCAATTTAGGTTCGGCCACCCCGGGGCCTTACAACTTCCCCATCTCTTCGAAAAAATGAGCCGACGCCTTAATACCGCCATAGAAATTCTTCAGGTCGAGCTTCTCGTTCGGCGAATGAATATTATCATCCGGCAAACCCAATGCCATCAACACAACCCGGGCATTCAACACTTCGCTGAAAAGTTCGACAATGGGAATAGAACCGCCCTCGCGTGTGAAGGCAGGCTCTTTGCCGAATGCTTTTTTGATTGCATTAATTGCCGCCCGAACGCCCTTGCTGTCCTGCGACACCAGCACCGGATTGCCGCCGTGCAGCGGCTCAACCCTGATCGATACCGTCTGCGGGGCAATCGTTTTCAGATAAGCGGTAATCTTTTCTGTAATATCATCAGCCCTTTGATTCGGCACCAAACGCATCGAAATTTTAGCACTGGCCTGCGATGGTATGATAGTCTTTGCACCCCCGCCCTGGAATCCGCCCTTTATACCGTTCACATCAAGCGATGGCCGGGCGGTTGACCGCTCGAGTGTAGTGTATCCCATCTCGCCGTGAACAAAATTAATTCCC
This sequence comes from Bacteroidota bacterium, assembly GCA_024278075.1. Lineage (GTDB taxonomy): Bacteria > Bacteroidota > Ignavibacteria > Kapaibacteriales > UBA2268 > JAJRTW01. The sequence continues at coordinate 10,492 of JAJRTW010000166.1, forward strand.
AGACCGTGCTTATATGCCTTAATGTTGAATGGTAGTTCCTTGAACCCTATGCGCTCCTTGTCGGTCAGCTCCAGCACGTCGTCATAAAATCCCGGAATGGTAATCCTGCCGTATTGATCCTTCAATTTAGAGATCATCCAACATAAAATATTTATCGGATTGTCGATGGCGCCGCCGTAGGTTCCCGAATGGACATCGCGATTGGGGCCGGTGATATGAACCTCTACGAATGCTATGCCGCGCAGGCTGTAGCAAATCGAAGGCAGGCCGTCATCGAACCACTCGGTGTCGGAGATCAGCACCGTATCGCATTTTAGCATTTCCGCATTTTCGTTAATAAATTTGACCAGATTCTCGCCGCCGCATTCCTCCTCGCCTTCAATCAACAGCTTTACATTGACGGGCAGTTTGCCGTTTTGCCTGAACAGCGCCTCAAGGCCCTTCACATGGCAAAAGGCCTGTCCCTTGTCATCGGAGGTGCCGCGGCCGTATATCTTCCCGTCGCGGATAGCCGGTTCGAAGGGTGGCGAATCCCATAGGTCCAGCGGGTCGACCGGTTTAACATCGTAATGGCCGTAGACCAAAACCGTCGCGGCCCCTTTGCCGGCTCCCAGCCATTCGGCATAAACCAGCGGGTGGCCTGCGGTTGAAATTATTTGGACGTCTTCGAATCCGGCGGCTTTAATATTATCCGACAGCCATTCGGCACACTTCAGCATATCCCCGTTATGTTCCGGAAGGCTGCTGATGCTCGGGATTTTGAGGAAATCAATAAGTTCGCTTAAATATCGCTTTTCCTCATTTTCAATATATTTAACAATTTTTTCCATAGTAATTATCCATAATTTTATTTAAAAGTTAATTCAAAAGTTAATTCAAAAGTTAATTCAAAAGTTAATTGTCAATCTTATGGGTTTAATTATCCGCGGTTTGCTGCAATAATTATATTCGGCTTTATATTGAAACCCCGGCGATTACTGCGGGGCGATTCATCTATTGGTCCGAGAAATAAAATTCGCTCAGGTCATCGAACTTAACGTTGGTTACCACCCAGCCATTTGCCGGAGATTTATAGAATGTGAATATCCAGCGCATGGGCAGAGTCTCCAATAAGGCCAGATAGCGAAGCCGAAGATATGAGCCTGTCACGCTTTCGGAGCTTACGAATTCAGAACCCTTAATATTTCCATAGAGTTTCACCGATAGTTTAGTTTCCCTAATCAGCGTTACAATCTCTTCCTTTCTCTCGGAAATGGGACTGCCTTTCAAAAGTATCTTATAAGCAAGATTAATGTTGCCGGCAACAAGATTTGTGAAGAATTCAGAGGTTTTATTCAATAATTCCGGCGGAATGCCAAGCACGGACAATTTATTAGCCCCGCCCGTAGCATCGGATTTCAACAACGCATCGCCCTGCGAATGGGCAGCAGGAGTAAATATTAAAACTAAAAGCAACGCAAGTATTATTTTCATATCAATACCAATTTAAAGTATAGCTAATTTAATGAATAAACGTAAATTCAATGTAATGAATTTCGATTGGAAATAAAAGAATTATAATTGATTGCGGATTAAGAATAGTTCGGTTTATCTGCCATTGTCGGCGTTGGCTACATTAAAGAAAATGAGAAATAGCCACGTGCTTCCGCTTGCGTATATTGACATTTCGCGCAAATAATATATCTCTGCTGCAATAACCTGCCTAATTCCTATAGGCCGGCCAGTTTTCTCAGGGCGGCAACTTCGGATTGCTTCAGATGGCGATATTCGCCGCGCCGGAGGCCTCGGTTGGTAAGCCCGGCAAAGCTCTTTCTGTCCAATTTTTTTACTCTATAGCCGAATTTTTCGAAAATCCGCTTCACTTCGTGATTTTTTCCTTCGGCAAGCAATATTTCAACTTTAGTCTCATCCTCGGGCAATATAAATAATTCGCAAGGGGCGGTCTTGCCGTCGTCAAGTTCCACACCACGGGCAATCTGCCTGGCGTGCTTGGCTTCGAGCTCTTTGTCCAGTCCAACGGCATAGGTCCTGATAATCTGGTAGCTCGGATGTGTCAGGCGGTGGGCCAGGTCGCCGTCATTGGTTATCAAGAGCGTGCCTGTAGTATTACGGTCGAGCCTGCCAACGGGGTAGAGCCTTGCCTTCTTGCGCACTATATCCATCACGGTTTTCCTGCCCTGATCGTCTTTGGTGGTGGTTATTACATCTTTCGGTTTGTTCAGCAGAATATAAATGAGCCTCTGCGTATTTTCAATCGGGTCGCCCCGGACGGTGATAAAGTCGGATGCCGTTACTTTTGTGCCCAATTCCTTAACGGTTTTTTTGTTGACTTTTACAAAACCATATTTAATCAGGTCGTCAGCTTTTCGTCTGGAGGCAACCCCGGAATCGGCAAGGAATTTATTCAGCCTGACCGGTTGGTTGCCATCAAGTGCATTTGCCCCGGGTTTGCTCTTGGTTTTGGGCGGCTTCTTCTTCGCCGGGCCGCTTTTCGTACTGCTATATCTTTTCGGTGTACTTTTCATTTAAGGTTTTTTTGATTTTATTATGATGTTTTTTTTGTGTTATTGAAAGATGTCAATGCGTTATTATGCAGTATATGGAAAATTCAGTAATTTGCTTTAGACATTAAGACAAATTGGAATAAATAAAAATAGAGATTAATGCTTGAAACTGCAATAGAATATTTATCATCGGTGCCTTGGTATTGGGTTCTTACCTTCGCTTTTTTTATTACATTAATCGAGAACATTTTCCCGCCATCGCCATCGGACACGATATTAGTTTTCACCGGAACGATGGTCAGCATCGGGGATGTGGGGTTTCTGCCGTTGCTGATAGCTGCTACGTTAGGCTCCACAGCAGGATTTATTATTATGTACTACGTGGGTTTAAAATTCGAGAAAGTTATTATCGAATCGGGGAAATTATCATTTATTAATGCCGAAACATTAGAGAAACCGGAGCGATGGTTCCGGAAGTACGGCTATTTATTAATAGTTGCCAACAGGTTTTTGTCCGGCACTCGCGCGGTTATTTCATTTTTTGCCGGCATCTCGAAACTGTCGATAACTAAAACGGCCTTGCTGTCGGCGGCCAGCGCTCTTGCATGGAATGCAATCTTAATTTACCTTGGGGTGATAACCGGCAATAATTGGGAAAAAGTGGTTGATTACATGGCTTTATACGCCAGGATTATAGCCCCGGCGGCAGCAATAGCCGCGGCTACTGGAGTATTGATCTGGTGGCTCAGGCGGCGTAAAAACGGAAAAAACGGCGAGGAATAGGGTGAATTGCGGACAGCTTTATATTCATCAGTTTATTCAATACAACACTTCGGACATTTTTTATAATGACTTGAAAAAAAAGCACACGAAGTGTGTGCGTGTTAGAATTCGTCCTGCTGCCTGTCGTCAAGTTTATATAAATCTTTTAATATAAGAGAGTAATTCACCGATTCCTGAGTTTCGACATCATTTTCGGCCAGTTCCCTGAGCTTCATCGTCGGATAGTGCAACAGCCGGCCCATAATGCGGCGGGTCATGTCGTCTACCTTGTCGTAGTCCTCTTCTATGATACGGTTTTTAATTTTCTTCAGCTCGTCGCGGCGCAATTCCTCGAAATAATTGCGAAGCTGTTTAATGGTCGGCACTACCTTAAGCACATTATACCAGTGATGGAAATTCTCCAGTTCCTCGGCGATTATTTTTTCCACCTTCGGAATTTCATTTCTCCTCTTCTCGATATTTTGCTCCACGATGATATTCAGCGAATCAATGTCGTTGTAGAACACATTCGGTATTTTGCTTACTTTATTGTCAAAATCCCTGGGAATGGCAATGTCGGTAATGCAGATTGGATTGCCGCTTCTTTTCTTAATTGCCTTGGCCATATCGTCGTAAAATACGATGGGCGTATCCGATGAAGTAGCGCTGATAATAATATCGAATTCATGCAGCCGCTCGCGGAACGAGCCAAATTCGAGGACTTCAAGGCCGTGCTTTGCCGCCAGCCCTTCGGCACGTTTCAATGTTCTGTTCACCACGCAAACATCCTTTGCCCCTTTGTTCTTGAGGTGGGCCACGGCAAGTTCGCCCGTTTCGCCAGCGCCGATTACAAGGGTTTTCTTAGTGTCAAGATTGGAAAATATTTTTTCGACCAGCTGCACGGCGGCATAGCTAATCGTAACCGCACCATCGCCAATGGCGGTCTCGCTGATAGCGCGTTTGCCGACCTTTATGGCCACATCGCATATTTTCTTCAGCAGCGAGCCGGCAAAGCCCATATCCTCCGACAGATGATACGCTTTTTTGGCCTGGCCGAGTATCTGGCCATCGCCAAGCATCATCGAATCCAGCCCGCTTGCCACTCTGAATATATGCTCGATGGAATCATAGGATATGAACCTTTGGAAATGATTCTCGGCAATTTCATCCACGGGCTTGAATTTCAATAAAGTATTATGCAGGTGATTGTGGCTGACTTCGGGGCTGGCCGGGAAGCCGAATATCTCTGTTCGGTTGCAGGTCGACAGCACGAATCCGTCTTTCAATACTTCATCTTTCAATAACGGAAAAAGATCAGCAATCTCGTTATCGCTAAGGTGAAGAGCCTCGCGAAGGCCCACCGGAGAAGTTCTGTGATTTATTGAAATGCCAATCAAATTCATTATAAGTATTAATTTCAACCCGTATTATTCATAAAAAAACCAGCTGGCTTGACATGCAAACGATAATAGAAGTTATAGAATTATCAATATTGAGCTAATAATATTTGCCGCAGTATTTCCCTAACACTTTAATTATCAATTGCATACGAAGCCAAGGAGAAAAAAGCCCGAAATAATCGGGTTAAGTTTTTATTGAAATTGGTGAAAGCTGGATGCGATAATAATTGTTGATACCATAGATATTATAACGACTGCAAAACCAATCAAAGAAAAAACTATTACTTTCTTGCCATACCATTTGAATATTAGCTTGGCCCCGATTCCGGCCGTATAGACAACCCAAATCACTACAGTGGAAATTATCTTTGGGTCGTAGGGATTAAAATTCGGGAATGCCGACGGCAGCCATAGAGTGCCGATTAGTATCGACACGGTGAATAGCAGATAGCCAATCACAACGGAATAGAAACTCATCTTCTCGAGTATTTCCAGATTGGGCAGTTTGTTGAATATTACGCCATAGTTATGTGATTTTATCCGCTTGTACAGCAGCAGGAACAGCACGCCATATACGGCCGAGAGCGTGATACCGGAATGCCCGATCAATGCGCTGACAACGTGGATCCCCAACAGCGGGTTTCGCAATATATCCTTTACTTCAAATATATTTTCGATGAACAAAGACGATGATATTTGGAATAAAAGTGAAAAGAAAATGATGAACAGCCCGGTGCCGCGCACGTCGGTGAGCAGTTCCAGCACGAAGTATGCAAACGATATTGTGGATGCAAGCAGTGTGAACAGCTCGAACTTATTAGTGATGGGCGCATGGTCGAATTCAACCACCCTCATTATTAAATAGCCGAAATGGGTGAACAGAGTAATAAGCAGAAAGATTCGCTTGGAATTTGCCAGATTAATCTTGTTGTTGAAAAAATCAGTTGCATAAGCAAGAAAAGTAGTTAGATATAATATCGGCATTAATATGTTTAGAATGGAAATTGCCTGTAGCATAAGGCCTCTGATAGTATTTTGATGTTAGGGCAAAACGGCCATAAAGATTTATATCGAATAATTATTTATCTAATAATAATTAATGTTATTATATAACGATGATTCAATTGCCATGAGATTCTGCACTAATGTTATAGGGTTACAAACTTATGAAAAAAACAGGAGATTTTATGAAAGAAATATGCCGGGCAGGCAGTTGAATTTGTATCAGGATACTATTGAAAATATCAGTAGTATCCGGTAAAAATGCAGACAATTAGTGAAAATCGTAGTAACATGCTCCATTTAGCCCAATATTGTGCAATTATGGATACATTTTGAAAATAGCATGAATTGTTGTTAAAGGTATGTCACACCGGGCCCCGATCCGGTATCCATCTTAAATATAGCAAATAGCCCATAAATACTGGATTCCCGCTGGAGTTTATCCTGAGCCAGGCCAATCGTGTCTATAGTTCGACTCCGCTGACTATGACACTTTTGAGACAGCCCCAGAACGGAAAAGTGTCGTTTTTATTCCCGATGAATCGGAACCGGCTGCATGGCGTCCGAATTACAAATTGCGTCCGATAACGAAATCGGCGAATTTCAGCAATGACTCTTTTGCAATCGAATCGGGGAATATGGAAATTGATTGCTTTGCTGCATTAGAATATTCAATTGCCTTTTCCCTGGCATATTCAATCCCGTTGCTTCTGTTAACATAATCAATGATATAATTAATATCCTTTCGCTTCATGTTGCCGCTTTTTATCAGTTTCGATATCTTTTTAATTTCTTTCTTATCTGATTTCGAGAAAGCATGGATCAGCGGGAGCGTTATTTTCTTTTCTTTCAGGTCATTGCCGACCGGTTTGCCGATTGTTATGCTTTTCGATACATAGTCAAATATATCGTCCCTGATCTGGAACGCTATGCCAACATTTTCGCCATACTGGCACAGCGCTTGATGGTATTCTTCGTTATCGCAGGCGCTGATGGCTCCGATTTCGCAGCAGGCCGCCATCAACGAAGCGGTTTTATCGGATATTATCTTAAAATATATTTCCTCGTCCACCTCCAGGTCCTTGCTCTTTTGTATCGATAGCAACTCGCCTTCGCTCATTCTTTTCACGGCCTTGGAGGTTGCCTTAAGGAATTGGAATTCATCGCCGTCGATAGCCGACAACAGGCCGCGAGACAGCAGGAAATCGCCAATTAGCACCGATATTTTGTTGTTCCACTCGGCATTTATAGATGCAATCCCCCGGCGCTCTTTGGCATCGTCGACAACGTCATCGTGTATAAGAGTGGCCGTATGGAGCAGTTCGACCATAGCCGCCCCGACATAGGAACGCTGATTTGCTTTTCCGCACATCTCGGCGGCCAGCAACAGCACTGTAGGCCGTACCTGTTTGCCGCTCTTGCGGGTAATATATTTCAATATCAGGTTAAGCAAAGCAACGTCGGATTTCATCATACTCTTGAAGTATTTGTTGAATTCCGATATATGCTCGCTAACGGGCTTGCCAATGTCTTTTATATTCATTTTATTTTGGCTAATTAGCGTTATCATAATGTAAATTTGTTTGGAAGATAATTAGGCAATATACGATTTTAATTTAATATCAAAAACCGAAACAGGTTTTCTTTGAAAAGTTTTGTATTGGCATTGTTGCTATTTAGCCTTGTGCTAACTATCAAATGCAGCAATATGATGGCAGCTTCGGAGTTTTAGCTCTGCTTGAGATATTCGTACTAAAGTATTCGAAATGAGTAATCGTCTGTCATCTTCTCAATTCTCATTCGAAGGGGGAATCGACGAGTTATTCGGGGTGAGGCCACTAACGGAGAAACAAAGAATCCGTCGTTGTAACAACCATCAGAACTATGAACTGTCATTCAGAGCGCAACACAGCCACCTGTGGCGCAGTGGAGCGAAGAATCCGGAAGCCGCATGGATACTGGATTCTTCATGGAGTTTATCCTGAGTCAGGCCGATCGTGTCTATAGTTCGACTCCGATGACTATGACACTAAAATAGTCACCCTGAACTCAGTCGAAGGGTTCAGAATGACATTTCGTAAGTGCTTTATTTTTCAAGTCATTATAAAAATTATCCGAAGTGTTAATTAACAAGTTTTTAGGAAAATGACAATTCTCCTATTTTTCAGAAGTCTCTATTACTCAAAAAAGCGATTGTTCAACAAACTTATAATATGTATCTTGAAATTAATTCAATGTTAATTAACGTGTGCTTTGCCATATATTTAATGCTATTTTCGGGTTATTAATATGATTTACACCAATGATTTCTCTTTGGATAAGAAACGAATATCCTTGGCCGTTTTATCAACTCTTGCAATCTCTTCTGTTCTATTTTATTTTAAACATGACAGTCCCCCATTTGTAGTCATTGGAATGGTTGTAAGTAGTTTAATGTTTTATATTGTATTGAGGGTTTATCTTCATTTAATGCAAAATAACCCCAACAAACTCATTTGGTTTTGTAAATTATGCTCCAAATTAATTCCGGCAATCCTCTTGCTGCCATATTTATTTATAAAAGATGATTACGGATTATTTATTGCAGGAGTTATATTAGGGCTGTTAGCTAATGTATTTTTTGCAGAGATAAAAACTATGAAAGAAGTAATAAAGGAGTCCAAAGGAAATAATCAACCTCACCGCATTCGAGAGTGAGATATCCAACACTTTGGATGTGTTGGACATCTGCTATGGATAGATACTACCTCTTCCTGCGAAATAGCCTACCAATCAGCTTGCTTCCGGGAAATGACAAAGATTCGTTGTTCACTTTTAATGTCAGAATAATGCCGAATGTGCCGATTACGATATTGCCAAGCCACATACTCATTACCGGCGAAAGCAGGCCGCGGTCGGCAAGTTTTTCACCGCCAATCAGGCAGGCCCAGTAAATTATATAAAACCCCAGGCTAAAAGCAGCACTCAGCCCGAAATTACCACCCCGCGTTATTATCCCCAGCGGGCAGCCCACGAACAAAAATATAAAACAAGCAAACGGAATGGCGTATTTCTTTTGGATTTCCACGTTATACTGCTTCGCCTTCAGAAGATATTCCTGCTCTTGGTATATATCGGATTGAATAGTTGAACTTAAGAAAGTAATTCTTTGTTGGGAATGCTTTAAAGCGCTAATCCGGCTTGTGTCTTTCTTGCGTTTCGAAGGCAATTTGACGATAGCTGCTTTTTCCGTTTCATCACTTTGGACGATACCGGCAAGGAAATTATAGTGCTTAATTAATTGCTGCATAGTCCGGAACTTAGCCTCTGCGGATTTTCCCATAGCTTCATCGACAATTTGCTGCATATCATCAATGTTCAGTTCGCGGTCGCCGCGCGAGATAATGTCATCATCGGTGCGGTTGAAGGTGAAGCCGCTGGCCTTCATGTAAATTTTATATTTATTAAAATTAATTATTTTGTAATTATCGAACCGGCCCGGTACCAATTGGTGAATCTCGCCATTTGTTAGGTCGAGAACCAGTTTGGACATATCCGGAGTGAAAGCAAACTCGCCCGTATCGGCCGAAACAATATTCAACCTGCGGTTCTTCGAATGGTCATAGATAGTCACCCCCTTCAGCATTCCCGACACCGAATCCACCGACCGTGCCAATATGGTATAGCCGTCAATCTGGGTGGAGAACTGGCCGGCATCAATTGCAAAAGTAGGCTTAATCCTTCGGATGTCGCTGAATAAAGTTTTCGCCTTGTGGTTTGCGTCCGGCAGCACACGGTCGTTGAACAGGAACAGGGCGAACGACAGGATAAGGCCGAAAATCATAACAGGTATCATCATCCTTACAAGGCTTCCGCCGCTTGCTTTCACAATTGTTATTTCGTTGGCCGCCGACAAACCACCGAATGCCATCAGCGTGGAGAACAGCACCCCCATAGGCACAGCCAATACCACCATCCACGCAAGATTAAGCGCTATAAGCTGGGTGATAATCCAATAATCCAATCCCTTGCCCACGAGTTTGTCTAAGTGGTTCAATACGAACTGCATCAAAAACAAAAATATTACGGTCGAGACACCGAATACAAATGGCGCAGCCATGGCACGGATAATATATCTGTCGAGAAGATTCATAATTATTATTCGCTAAATTAATTAATTTATTTTATTTCATTGCTGTCCGGTTAATAATAATAGACTTTCCAATATATCTCTTATAATTGAAATTTGCTATAATCATAACTTGTCATTCCGAACTTGTTTCGGAATCCATAAGCCAAAACGGTTTTATTATTAAAAGGATGCTGAAATAAATTCAGCAAGACATCTATCCAGCATATTATATGTGAATCCCGAATACTTAAATTAGATTACCCTCAAAGAGTACTAACTATTTATTATTATAGTAGTTACAAAAAATATTCAACTAAAAAGTGCTAGGAAATGGATTTAATGTACTCTTATGCTTTGCAGATTGTAGGACAACCCCCTGCTCGCCTGGCTCACTTCCCCCTTTTTTAAGGGGGGAATAGTTGATCATATTCCCCCTTAAAAAAGGGGGATTTAGGGGGTTGTTATTCTCCTTAATACATAAACACTTAAATCTTTTTCTCCGACTTCTTTTTGAGGAATACTTAATGAACGATATTAATATCGAAATGTTCTTGTTTTTTAGATAAATCTTCTGTAATTTTAAAGTCCTGAAAAAGTAAAATACAAGAGGATTAGAATGGTAGCTTTTCTAAGTGTAATATTAATGATTATTTCGGTGCTTTTAGTAGCAGTTGTTCTGCTGCAACCCGGCAAAGGCGATATGATTTCCGGTTTGGGCGGCATGGGCGGGCAGTTCAATGCACTGCTCGGAACAAGAAAAGCAATGAATTTTCTGTCGAAAACGACTATGGCGCTTGCCGCAGCAATTATTGTGCTTTCGCTCACAACCAACTTATTCTTTGTTGGAAATGAAGAAGCCGGCCCCAGGCCGGTAATCGAGGGTGTTGACGTGCCTATGGATCTTCCGGACCCTGGTGCAGGCCTCCCTCAGGCTCCGCCACCGCAGCCTAATGAATAATTTCACTTTTGCACAATTTCTTTTAATATTAAGCCCAATTGGTAATTAACCCTTTGGGCTTTTTTTTCTGTGTCATTAGTCGCTGGTTGACACCAATTATTTATGTTCTGCCAGTTGTTACAACTGGCAGAACATAAATTCAGGCAGGTTGCGAACCTGCCACTACACATACATTGATTGAACTATAATAAATAGTTATCAATCATATATGAGATGTCGCACTATCGGATGAATTCAGAGTACGCCGAATGGAATAACTCTATTAATTAATCACTATTCTTTTTCTGATAAAGCGTTCCTTGCCAATCCTGACTTCGCCGATATAATCACCCCGCGGCATTTTTCGTCCTTTATCATCGCGGCCGTTCCAGGTGATTTTATAAGGCCCCGGTGGCTGTCGGCCTTTGAATAATGTCGAAATTACAGCCGCCCGGACAGAATAAATAACCACTTCGACCTCAACATAATAGTCCAGCCGGTATTTAATCACAGGCGATACGTCTTCGGCCAGGCCAAGCAAACTGCCAATATCGGCAAAAGATATTTTAGCTCCATAGGGTGACAGAGTAGTGATTCCGGGGATATATTGCGACATTTGCCTGTTAATTTCGTGCTGTACCACTTGATTTCCCGTGGGAATAAAGTACTCTCGGGGAATATTGTTTATGTTCTGCATTGCTATTTGCCAGGGTTTGCCGCTTGCAAGCTCGCGATCCACCTTCCAAAGCTCCTCGGACAATTTAATATCATTATTCAGGCGTTCAATTGCCGGTAGTTTTATCTTCAATGCCTCCATATAAGCGCTGTCCTGCTGCGAAGAATAATTAATTACAGGGCCGGATTTGCCACCCGGCAACACAGGTTCTTTTTGCTTACTATTCCCGGGATTAGTCGAATCGGCTAAAAAAGAGCTTCCGTTCTTAGGCGGCCCCAATTGTCTCAATGCCCCTGATGATAAATCGATGGATGAATTACTATTAGCAAAATACGGATTTATGCAAGCAATAAGCAGGAGTAATAATATGGAATTGATGTGTTTTATTTTATTTCCAGGATTTATCGTTCAGTCAAATATTACGGATAAACGATTATACAGGCATTTTAGCATTTAATAATAATAATGCAAAGATTAACATTCTTGCAACCCGGCCACTATTTCTGATAAGGTACAAATTAAAAAAAAACCGGCAAAGAATCAATCTGCCGGTTAGATTAAATAAAAAAAGTAAATTTCGCTATTTATTCGAATCAGCCAATGACTTCTTGGCTTTTTCCGAAATTAAGTCGCCAATAGAGAAAGCATTAGACCGGGACGCCCGAGCTGATTCCTTTTTGCCGCTTCTTCTGCGTTCCGGCATTGGTGAATCATCGGATTGTTCGTCATCCCCGCCATTCAGCGAAAGGATTAAAGACTCTTCCTCGGGAACAATGTCGGCAATTACAATATCCAGCTCGTCACCGGCCTGGAACGGAATCTTCTTGCCACGGTTCAGGCCTGCCATTTTGCTGCGTGGCATAAAGCCGTCTATATCTTCGGCAATAGTAATAATTGCGCCTTTTTGCAATAATACTTTACTCACTATCCCTTTTAATTCCGTACCAATCGGATAGCGTTCGGCAAGGCCTGTCCACGGATTTTCAAGAGTCCGCTTTAAACTAAGGGCAATAGCCTTCTTTTCTTCCGACGAAGATATCACGTAAACTTCAATCTCATCGCCCGGCTTAAGTAAGTCGGCCGGCCGGTTAATTCTCTTGGTCCACGACAATTCCGCTGTTCTTAGCAATCCGTCAACGCCGGGCAAAAGTTCTACATAAGCCCCAAAATCAGTCAGCCTGCGAACAATGCCTTTGTGGACAGTATCGGCTACGAACTTGGTTTCAACTTCTTTCCATGGCGATTCTTCAAGCTCTTTTCGGCTAAGGGCAATCCGGTTTTTTTCTTTGTCGAATTCGATAATGACAGCCTTCATCTTATCGCCTTTCTTGGCAAAATTCTTAGTGTTGTCGATATGAACCTGGGATAGGCGGGAAATATGGATTAACCCCTCTACGCCGCCCAGGTCAAGAAACACTCCAAAAGTTGCAATGGCAGAGACAGTGCCCTCAACTATATCGCCAACATTAAGGCTGGACCAGAATTCTTCTCCAATAATTTTCTTACGGCTAACAATAACCGTTCTGCGGTTGCTTTCGTCTTCTTGAATTTCGTGAATATTCACATTAAATTTTTGCCCAACGGCTTGGCGCAAAACATCTTCACGGGGTTTGCGTTTCAGGGAATAATGGGAAGCCGGCAAAAACAACGGGAAATTATCATACATAGCCCTTAACCCGCCGCGGATTCTTGCTTTTATCTCAACTTCGATTGTTTCGTTATTTTCCTTTACGGTTTTCAGCTTTTCGAAAACTTCGTCAAGCATCTTTTTCTCTTTCTCTGCTTCTTCGGCCTTTTTCTTTTCGGCGATTTCTTTCTCCCGAACGTCCTTCTCTGCCTCGGCAGAGGCCTCTTCCGTTATTGCTGTATCGCCGGAATCATCGGCTGCCGCAGCGGCGGGGATGTCCTGAGCCTCTTCTGCCTTCCCTTCAGAATTTGCTGCGGTATTTACTTCTGTATCTACTTCAGTATTTGCCTCAATATTTGTTTCAGCATCGGGCGGTGCGGGTTCGTCGCTAACTGCGGGAGTTTCCGGCGGTGCGGGTTCGTCTGCATTTCCGGCTGCTTGCTCGTGATTTATTTCGGGAATCGCTTCCTGAACCTGAACGGCATCCAGAACCTCAGGCGATTGCTTCTCCGTATTTATATCCGTTTCCGCAAGATTATCCGGAGTTTCAGAATTATTAATATCGTTAGAATTGATAGTCATTTCGTCGTTTAACATATAGTACTCACAAAAAAAAATTATCCGTCGGTGTGGAAGGAAAAATGAAGGAAAAATTGAATTGTCCTGAACAATCGTTGTTTCATTTAGTTTATTTAGTTCCAATAAATTACAGAAAACAAATTTAAGAATAAATTGATTAAGAAAACAAAAAAAAAATAGCATTAAAATTAGAAATCTCTGTTATTTTCCCTGTTTTGCCATTGTTATGCCAATTTCTATTAGCTTTTGCAGCAATTCAAGGGCCTTTTTCCTCAAATGGCTGTTCGATAACACGTTAGTTTGTAATTCACTCAAGCTGTATTAATATTTTTATAAAAAGTGAATTTATCATATCTTTGTTTTTGGGATATTCATATTCGGTTTTCGGCCATATATAATCATACAATGACAAGCGGTAGAACTAAATGTACGAAGTAATAAAGAAACAGCTTCCCGCACTATTTGATAATATTGACAATTTCATAACAAATGCATCGGGGTTTTTGGCAGTAATTTATCATTCGTTGCCGGATATTAATTGGATTGGCTTTTATTTGGCCAATGGTTCTGATTTAATAGCCGGGCCATACCAGGGCAAGGTTGCGTGTGTGAAGATACCAATCGGCAAGGGTGTATGTGGTGCCTGCGCCGGGCTAAAGGAAATCATTACTGTGGATGATGTGGGCGAATTCCGCGGGCATATTGCCTGCGATCCAATGTCCAAATCGGAGATTGTCCTGCCTGTTATCGTTAATGGAACATTGCTGGGCGTACTTGATATTGATTCACCCGTCCGGACAAGGTTCAATGAATATGACAAACAAAATCTGGCCGGTTTGCTTGATATATTAATCAATTCTTCCGACATGGATAAATTTAAACAATATTTGGAATCTAAATGAACAGGCTCTTCTTCGGATTCACAGCTTTGGCTATGTTTTTGGTATGCAATCTGTTTAATGCTTTCGGTGGCGTGGTTTTTAATGATGTTGTTGTCAATGATGTTGTTGTCAATGATGTTGTTGTCAATGAAATAATGCCTGCCCCGTTGAACGGCGAACCCGAATGGATAGAACTGTTCAACAATTCTTCTGACGACATTCGAGCATCGGGCTTCACAATAAATGATTTAAAAAGGACTGTGGCATTGCCGGAATTCGAAATCGGCCCATACGGTTATGCCATTATAACCAAAGATACTGCACTGTTGAAATCGCTAAGGGATATTCCCGAGTCGGCTGTAATGGTGGAAATTGGCCTTCCGGTTTTCAATAATAACTACGATGCGGCTGTTTTGAGGTCGGACGGCGGGCAAATTCTCGATTCGCTTTATTACGACATGAGCTGGGGAACGAAAGGAATATCTTTAGAGAGGATAGACCCGGACAGGCCGGCTGTTGGCAGCGACAATCTGGCCCCCAGCAAGGCAATCGAAGGCGCCACGCCCGGATACGAAAACAGCACTGTGCGGATAATTCCTCCGCTGCAGCCGGAAGCGCTGAAGATAAATGAATTGCTGTTCGATGCCGCCGGCGGCACATCTGAGTTCATCGAACTTTGGAACTCTACGGACACTCTGATTAATTTATATGGAATTAATATATATGACGGAGCCATGGTGAGTAACCATAAACCTGTTGTTGTCTACTCGAAGTCAATAACAATCAAACCCGGGGCTTATGGCGTGATTGCGGGAGATTCTGCCATATTCGACAACTTCCCATACCTGGCCGGAGGGCCTGTGTTCATTTCGCACAAGTCACTATCGTTGAATAATAGCGGCGATATGATTGTTATAAAGGATGCTTCCGGGCAAACCCTGGACTCGATGGTTTTTGAAGAGAAATGGCATAATGAGGCAATAAATAATACAAGAAATCTGAGCCTCGAGAAGTTCAAGCCGCATCTGCCGTCGGGCGACAGGAATTCATGGTCGAGCTGTGCCGATCCTTTGGGTGCAACACCCGGGCGGATCAACAGCCTGTCGAAAGCCACGGGCGGATTTGAGATTGTAATTGAGCCGAACCCGTTCTCTACGCAAAGCCGCAACCGAGCCAATTGCATAATCAAATACAAACTGCCCTTTAAAACGGCAACAATCACTGCAACTATCCATGGTTTAAATGGAATAGAGTTGCGGAAATTGCTGAACGCAGATTATTCCTCGGCAAGCGGCGAATTCTCGTGGAACGGAAGCGACGGCAATGGCAACATCCTTCCGCCGGGGCCGTATATATTAAATTTGGAGGCGGCGGACAGCCAAACCGGCGAAATAGTGTCGGAAAGGAAAATGATAGTTGTCGGCGAATAGACTATACTAAACTGCTGAAACAAGGGGTTGCAGGAGGTTGTTCAATAAAAACTATGCTAAATCTCTTGTTAGAAGTTTTTTATCAGAATATATCGACAAATATTTCGCCATTATAATATTTATATGAAACCCCCGGCCTTTTGTTTTTGAACCGAATTGTTACTTTTGAATATTTCGTATTGCCGTTCCGGGCATTATTATAATTATTCCATATTTGAATATCGAAATCCTCGCCCTGCAGATCGATTTTTTCATTGAGAATAACAGCTTTTGACTGAGCGCCGAATGGCAGAAATCGTGCATTACTTGCCTCAAGCACATATAGATCATTTGATATTTTTCTGAAATTAATTTTCGTGCCGGAATATTGCTCAACCCGAACCGGGGAATTAGCTTTCAGGCCCGGGCTGCCCACCGCGAACCGCAGAATCTGTTTGATTCCCGTCTTCAACATATTAACCCGTTCATGCTTGTCGGGCGCCCCGAATATTATGATTTTCCCTATATCAGATAAATCATAATCCTTGGCATGTTCGATTATCCGGCTTGTTTTGCTCCCCGCAGCCATCCAGCTGCCCATCAAATTATAATCAACCTTAGATGCCCACAGGCATATTAAGCAAAATAATAATGCCAGCCATCTGAAGGAAGCCTTGCCGGGTTTATCATGCAATTGTAAATCATGCAATATTGACGCAATAATAATTATCAGCCCTATGGAAGCCGTTAGTGCATACCACCTCATAAACATTGTGGAAACGGGTATAATGAACAGTATGTACCACATTAATCCGAATTTGAAAAATTGCAGGGAGGCTTTTCCGAGCCGCCTGATTGTTCTATATGCAATGATTGCGGCGATGGCGGCAATAATTGATGTTAGTGCCAATAAAATTGCGCTGTCTGCAATGTAATAATAGCTTTGCTGCAGAAAATCGGGGGTGTGAAATGAAATTGGCAGATAAATGACGAAATTAAGCAATGTGCTGATGAAGTTAAACTCCGTGATATTACCCGACCTTAAAAGCGAGCCTCCCACAAACAGCCACTTATAAATCAGCACAGCCAATACGATAAGAAAAGCAATTGCCGAGTGCTTAACATAAGTATTGAGTTTGGATGCTTTAAGGCCTGATAAGTAATAAATAACAGGGAATAGTACGCCGGCGTAGGCAATCTCTTTGGTTAATACTGCCAACAGAAAGAACACAGCCGGCAGCAAATAATCTGCTGCTTTGCCGGTATTGCCCGTAAATTTTTTGTCGGCATTAATATATAGGGTAAAGCTTATCAATAGGAAGGCCGCAGCCATTACGTCTCCCCTTCCGGCAATCCATGCCACGGCGTATTCGTGGGAAGGCAGAACAGCAAAAAGGCATGATGCAATCAAAGCCGCATTCCTGCCAATTCCTAGCGCCCTGATAAAATAGCCAACGGAAAGGCATAATAATACATAAAGAAACAAATTCGAGGCCCTGAATGGCATCGGCTGGAAACCGAAAAGCCAAATTGTCAGGCTGTGGATTGAATTCACAAGCGGCCGCCAGAAAGCACCCGAAATATCGGCGGCCCGGAACGGATTAAAACAATCCCAAAAACCTGTTGGATTATGGAACAGTATAATCTGGAAATCATCATTGATAAATGGGACATTCAGCACGGGAAGCCAGGGCAGGCCCGCAAAGAGAATAATTGCAGCCGGGAAAATATATTCCCAATGCCTTTCATTAGTTTTATTCTTATCCCGAATAATTCGGGCGTTTTCTCTTATAGGCTTCATATTTATTTGGGAACACGTAGGTTAGCTCGATTTATGTTCCGTCAGTTGTTAGAACCGGCCAACGCAAGGCTATAATCTTCAGAACGGCAATGAACTGGTTAATTCTTCCTGATAACAGCAATTTTTGCCACTGCGGAGGCCTCGGTAGTTTCCGAAGTACCCACGATTAAATACACACCGGATTGAACGACTTCACCATTTTCTTTTTTGCCGTTCCAAATGGTTTTTCGGCTGCTGGTTCTGATCATTCTCACCAATTCCCCATTCAAAGTAAGAATTCTCAGTTCCGTTTCCGGAGCCAATCCTTCAATCGTAAGCTCTTCGTCGGCAATCGGCGAAAACGGCTGTGGATAGCAGACTATGTCGTATCCGTCGAGCGGCACAATTGACAGGCTTGCGGCCTGAAGAATCCCTTTATGAGTGCCAATATATATCTTGCCGTTCTCCGGGTCCGATTCGATGGCAAATATTTTATCATCCGGCAATGGCGAGTTGGTTGAATTAATTGGCTGCTCTGCCAGCAATTCGGTGCCGTCCGGATTCAAAACCCAGATACCGGAATTGGTGGCAATCCATTTGTTGTTTAATGCGTCAACAGCAATATCATTCACCTTTTGCCCGCGCATTATTCGTATATCCCTGAATATAGGCTTTGCGCTGCCCAATACCGAAGAAGGATTAATCAGTACCGACACTCCGGCATTTGTGCCAATCCACAACATGCCGAACTTATCGATTTCGAGCGCTGTGTGGGAATCGTCAATCAGCTTATCATTATCCGATGTTCTGATTACTCCGCATTCATCGTCCAAAGTATTATCAAAGGTCCGGTTTTCGTTAATATACAGCAATCCGGTTCCGGCGTCCGACCCAATCCATTTGGTGCCAAACATATCGATGGCAAGTTTATTATAACCTCTTTTAATTTCGCCGGTACAATTATAAAAGGGATAAAAATCGTCTCCGGAATATGCCAAAATCACCGGCCCGAGAGTGCTCCATCCGCGGTTTACTATCCAGGTTGTTTTATTCCTATCAATCCGGCTTTGGCCGACTACTACAAAACTGCCGTCCCCCACACCGATAAATGGAGAGTTCGCTCTATTGAATATATTAAAATTAAAACTATCCCTTGACTCTTCCACCATCAGCAGGCCTGCCCCCCAACTGCTTAAAAAGACCTTGTTGTCCGGATGGACGGCCACTTGGTAATATTCGTTGGTTCTTATTTCGGGGAATATGCCTTTTGTGAAGTTTGTCCATGTATCATTTTCAAACTTCATAAACCCCCTGCCCACATTATTGTCAGAAGCAATCCAGAGAGTACCCTTAGTATCTATGACGATGTCTGAAATGCCATTGGTAATAGGAGAATTCGGCACAACGGCAAAAGTTTCTCCCGATTCAAAGACTATGATTCCCGATAGCTCGGTACAGATTAACAGTTGAGAGCTGCCATTATTATCCCTAATAGAAATACTATTTATGCTGTTGGAATAGGAAGTGAAAACGTTTGTGCCGTCCAGAGTCCAGATTTGATTGGCAGAAGAGATGTAAAGCTGGCTTCCATCCACAGCAAGGCTGATTATATCGGCTTCAACCTCAAGAACTATGCGGAAAGAATCATTTTCGAATTTGCAAATCTTATTGCCGGCTGCGGCGTAAATATCTCCATTGATAACAGCGATGTCGGCAACGGAGTTTTCGGGAAGGCCGTTGGCGCTGGAATAATTGCTCCATAAATACCTGTCGGCAATGCTCTCCCGGTGCTTTACTTTTGCAACTCCCGATTCTGTGGCAACCCAGATAAAACCATCATGAAACAGGATTCGCCTTGTATCGGCATTCTTTTGGAAATCACCATATCTGACCACATTTTCATAGAAAACATTTTCCTGCGGGTTGAATACGGCCAATCCGAATCCGCCGGCTATGTAAACTTGCGGGCCTATGAATATGATGTCGTTAACGCCCGGGCTTGTAAATCCCGCGTTTGTTATGTCAAGGACATGCACCCAGGGTTTCCCCGGGGAGTAAATCTCAAGAGTTCCATCGGTGCTGCCGGCAAATATTAAGTTGCTTTCACTATCGTATCTGATGGTTTTAATGTCCAACCTAAACAATGCGTCAACATTACGGAATAATTCGTAGGATTCCGATTGCGGGCTATATTTAAACACCCCGCCCGGAGAAGCCGCCCAGATATTCCCGTCGGCGTCGACTGTAGCTGAATTGACTTCATACATTGAAGTATATGTTTTCCAGCCGGTCAGGCGGAATTGGGCATCGGATCGGTGGCTTGCAATAAGAAAGATAAGAAGAAAGAGGGACAACAAACGCTTGTTCTTCATTATAAATATTAATATGGATTAAACAACTAATTATAAGGAGCTTCAGAAAAATTCTATTCTTGCTGTCATTGCAACGCAATAGTTCGTGCGAAAATTATCATCGTATGTTGGATTTGTTAATTATCACAAAAATGACAATTCCCCTATTTTTCAGAAGTTTCTATAAGGTAATCAAAAGCACCATAGAATAAAGCATTTGTTAATAAATCTAATCAATAGGTTCTAATTTATTCGATTGATTTTAATAAAGAAATCATTTCAATGGCAGAGGTAGCAGCTTCAAAGCCTTTATTTCCGGATTTGCTGCCCGATCGTTCGATTGCCTGTTCGATAGTATCGGTTGTTATAACGCCATATATACAAGGCACGCCGGTGTCAAGCATAACCGCAGCTATGCCTTTGGTTACTTCGCTTGCAATGTATTCGAAATGAGGAGTTGCCCCCCGAATAACGGCGCCAAGTGCAATTACGGCGTCATATTTATTGGTTTGCGCAAATTTCTTGGCAACCATTGGTATTTCGAACGCACCCGGGCAATAGGCAATTGTGATTGCGGATTCATCGGCGTTGTTCCTCCTTAATGCGTCCAATGCACCGTCAAGCAGCTTGCTTACAATGAATTGATTCCACCGCGATACCACTATTGCAAACGACTTTCCCTTAGCATCAAAATTACCTTCAACTATCTTTGCCATTATCCGCTCTTATGAATGTTTGACTCATTATTTATTTCCGGCAATTGACCGATTGTTCAAATATACGAATAAATAAATTTAAGCATAGCCCTCAAAACTCGGAATTTTTTGCTATTATTGTTATTGTCCGAGACGGAAAATATTTTGTTTTGTTGTAATTACATTGGCGGCCATGTGATTTGGCAGTTAGGCGGTTAGGTAAATTAATTACTCATGTACGCAAAATGATATTTACTATCTCCGGCCTTTAGGCCGGGGGATAATTTACACAAAAAACGCTTGGCTCTAACCACGTATGTAAGTTCTTTGGGTTAAAACCCATTGTTTCATTCTAATAATTGTCCCCGACACAGTAGTGTCCATAAATGTAAGGGCTATTGAACAAAAAAATGCGTAACGTGAGTTAATTAGGCATTGGGCAAACACATGCCCTACGACTCCTAAACAAAAATTAATGAAGAAAAGTAGTTTATTTTTAATTTTATATGGAAATCGTTTTATGAGAAAAATGGTATTACTCGCAATCGCAATATTACTAATATCAAACTGCCGGGTTTATTCATCCGAAGGGCAGAAAGTTGAATTCAATAACTGGAATGATTCTCTGGCATACGTTATTGGCCAGCAGTTAGGAAAAAGCATGGTCAAGGATTCCCTAAATCTTGACCTGGATATTATGAAACAGGGCATGAGTGACCTTATCAATAATGATACCTCGATACTAACTCCCGAAGAGATGCAGGGAATATTTGAAAAGCTAAACGCAATACTAAAAGAGAAAGCCGAAAAGCAACAGGCCGAAGAACAGAAACTGAAGATGGCAGAAAAAATTATGCAGAGCGAGAAAAACCTGCAAATTGCAAACGAATTTCTTGAAAAAAATAAAACAGCCGAAGCGATTATAACTACCGAGTCCGGCCTGCAATACAAAATTCTTAAACAAGGCGACGGCAAATCCCCGGCCGACAGCAATACCGTAACGGTGCATTACAAAGGCATGCACCTGAACGGCGATAAGTTCGACAGCTCTATCGATAGGGGTAAACCCTTCGAAACCGGTTTGAAAGCTGTGATTCGCGGCTGGACCGAAGGCCTGCAGCTTATGAAAGAAGGCGGCAAGTTCATATTTTATATCCCGCCCGGCCTGGGCTATGGCGAAAAAGGGGCCGGCGAATTAATCGAGCCGAATGAACTGCTGATTTTCGAGGTGGAACTCATTAAAGTCAATGATTGATCCTGTTGGGGGCGTCCCAGCCGGCTTCACACCTCTCGGTGGAACTCATTAAAGTCAATGATTGATAGGGATATTTGATGGATATAGGGATATTTGATGGATATAGGGATATTTGATGGATATAGGGATATTTGATGGATATAGGGATATTTGATGGATATAGGGATATATAAAGAATATTCCGGTTAAATTCGATTTTATGTAGGGGCAGGTTCTCAACCTGCCCTTGCTTGTATCTGCCGGTTAACGTGACGGTTTGGTACCATCCCCTAAGGATTCTTGTGCCGAAAATTATGACGTCGAACTTCCCGCACCAAAGCCGAATAATGTGAGTTAATCATTATCCGCCTTCGGCTTCCATAGGCTTGCGGAATTAATCGCGGACATAGCCCGTCCCGGTGGAGATTTAACCATATACTCGATGCTGCCGGCGGCTTTATTAATCATAGCGGCTCTGCCATCAGCCTCTTCCGGCTTGAATTCCGACAAAACATAGCCGGCCATACCGCCCTGCGGGAAGTCTTTTCCGATTCCGCACCTAAGCCTGTAGAATTCTGTTGTATCAAGTTCATCAATTATCGACGATAGCCCGTTGTGCCCGCCGTCGCCTCCGCCAAGCTTAATATGCACTTTGCCGGTGGGGAAGTTGTATTCATCGGCGATAACAATTATCTTCCCGGGCGGAACACCATATTTCTTTGCCAATTTCGCAACGGCCTCGCCGGATTTATTCATATATGTGGTTGGCTTAACGGCCAGGATATTCAATCCGCCGATATTAATAACAGCCTCAAGGTGTATTCTGCTGCCGGCTGCAATCGCCTTCCCGTGGTTAGCGGCCAATTTATCCACAACCATCCAGCCGATGTTATGGCGGGTGTTTTCGTATTTGCTGCCCGGGTTGCCCAGGCCGACGGCCAGCCAATCGATTTTAACGGGGTTCTTTTTTTTGAATAGTCCGAACAATGGGGTTGCCTGCAATTCTGTTGAGTAATAAAGAAGCAATGGGGCCAGCCAAAAACATAAATGCCATACCCGTAAGAAACGGAATGAAAACAAAATATGATATTGGCCGACCCCATCGAGAGGGCGAGCGACGAGACTTGAACCCGCGACCGCCAGAGCCACAATCTGGTGCTCTACCTGCTGAGCTACGCCCGCCATTTTATACAGTCTGCAAATTTACCGGTTTATGAATTTATTTACAAGCTAATTATTGAGATTATCACAACTTATTCGATAATGATTATTTTGATTATATATATAAATGGTTGAAATTGCCATTATTATTCATTAACTTATGTAACTTTACCTATGTTTATATGTCAATATAAGATAGCAAAGGAGAAAAGCATTGCCCAAAAGGAGAAAAGCAATGGTTAAAGCTATAAAATCGCTTTGCTTTTTTAAGAATTACAATGTTAAATTAGAAGTAGTTCATAGATTAACAGATCGGACATTTTTGTCATTATAAAAAATGTCCGAAGTGTTCTTAGCATAAGTGTCCGGTTAAAATGCAGTGAATAATTACGAATCGTTGACGTGCTCTACATTTTGCCCGATATTGTGCTGTTATGGATACAATTTTGAAATATAACTGTTTTGTATTATGGCTTGTCATGGTGAGCGGAGTCGAACCATAGACAACAAATGCACC
>JAJRTW010000167.1 GCA_024278075.1 Bacteroidota bacterium
GTCAGGTGTAACACCTGACTTGGCAATGGGTACTAAGCTAATAAAATTGCATCCATAATAGCGCCATTTAGGCCAAAATGAAGCTAATATCAGCGATTCGCACTTTTTGGCTGCTTTTTAACCGGACACTACTGATCTATTATTATATGTTAATTCACAGATGTTCGTAAAATATATAAGGATATTCTGAATATATTCAAGATATCATCATCCCCCTTTCCGACAAATCAGGATTTCGCATGCTCAAAAAAGTGGGAATTTGATTGTAGATTCTGCGCTGAAACCTGATATCTGACCCCTGCTTATATATTTCTGAACTGCTCAAGCGATTCCGGATTTGCGATAGCGGATATATTCCCCGGGGCTTTGCCGTTAATTATTTTCGCAACTGCCAATTCAACTTTCTTCCCGCTTATTGTGACCGGAACCTCGTCAATCTGCTTTATTATATCCGGCACATGCCGCGGTGTGGCATTCTCTCTTATAGTATTGTTAATCTCGTTAATTAGATCATTGTCCAATTCTTTTCCATCGGCCATAACAACGAAAAGCATCACGACAACATCGCCGTCCTTCGGAATTCCCACAATAATGCTATCCTCTATAATATACATGGCCTCAACGATGCTGTAAATCTCAGACGTCCCAATCCGAACGCCTCCCGGGTTAAGCGTGGCGTCCGACCGGCCGTGAATAATAATCCCGCCAGATGAGCATATTTCAATAAAATCGCCATGCCTCCAAACGCCATCGAAATAGTTGAAATAAGAAGAGTAGTATTTAATATTGTCAGGGTCATTCCAGAAGTATACCGGCATGGATGGAAACGGAGCCGAGCAGACCAGTTCAGCCTTTTCATCGATTACAGCCCTGCCACTATCATCCCATGCCTCCACCTTCATGCCCAACCCGAGGCACTGAATCTTGCCCGACAAAACCGGCAGGTTCGGGTTGCCAAGCATGAAGCAGGAAATAATGTCGGTTCCGCCCGCTATCGACGACAGCCTTACATCTTCGTTAACGTTTGCATAAACCCACTTATAATTCTCTTCGCTCAGCGGCGAGCCTGTCGAAAGGATTACTTCGAGCTTGGACAGATCAAAATCATTTTTTGGCCGAATCCCGGATTTCTGGCATGAAGTAAGGAATTTGGGGCTGGTGCCGAAAATCGTTATCCCCTCGTCCCGGGCCGTTTTCCACAGCACATTCAAATCCGGCCAGCCCGGGCTGCCGTCGAACAGAAACAGGCCTGCACCCGATTGCAGCGAGCTAACCAGCCAGTTCCACATCATCCAACCGCATGTGGTGAAATACATTATCAGGCTGTCCCGCCTTAGATTCGTATGAAGCTGTAATTCCTTGATATGCTGGAGCAATGTCCCGCCGGCACCGTGAACAATTGATTTCGGTTTGCCCGTAGTTCCGGAAGAGTACATGATATAGACGGGATGATCGAAAGGCATTTGCGCAAATTCAATTTCCATAGAATCATTATCGCATAGCTTATCCCAAGTAATAAACCTGTCGCTTTCTTCTATATTACTTCTGCCATCTCCATGGATAATAATAATTTTCTCAAGAGTATCAATATTATTTGCGATATTATTAATTTTACCAGAGCAGTCATAATGCTTGCCATTATAGGCATAGGAATTCACTGCGAAGAGAACCTTTGGCCGGATTTGCCCGAAGCGGCTAAGCGCCCCTTCTATACCAAAATCCGGCGAGCAGGAAGACCAGACTGCACCGAGGCTTGTTGCCGCCAGCATAGCAATAATTGCCTCGGGGATATTTGTTACTAATCCGGCTATGCGGTCTTGCGGGCCAACGCCAATTTCTTTCAGCCCATTAGCGCAGCGTACAACTCTCTCATATAATTCCCTATATGTGATTCTGACTGGGTCACGGCCCTCGCTGTAGCTAATAATAGCAATTCGATTATCTCTGAACCGCAGAAGATTTTCTGCAAAATTCAACCCCGCACCCCCGAACCAATTCCCTCTCGGGATTCTGTCGTTTGGAGGTGGCGGAGTGAAGGCCTGCCGGTATGGGCGGGAAAAAATTACTTCGCCGAACTGCCAAATCGCCTCCCAGAACTCGGATATATTATTAACAGACCAAGCGTATAAATCTGAATAACCGGCAAATGATTTTCCGGTTTTCCGCTCGGCAAACTGTGCAAACCGTGTCATGTTCGAGGTTTCTATCTCACCCGGAGATGACTCCCACAGTGGAGATTTGTTTATTTGTGGCATCAATATTGTCCGATTCAATAATTGGGGACGTTCTTAATTTGTACTCGAATACTACGCTATGATATCCGTATGATTCCAACGACAAATATTATAAACAATCGTAGGGGCAGGTTCTAAACCTGCCCTAACAGCTCGAGGCATCTTGTGGGGCGGTTTGGAACCGTCCCCTACATTCCATAAACAACCGGTTGCTGCAACTGACGAAAAGCATCGGCTTCCGTAATTTTGGCGTAACATCCGGATTCGCATTTAATCAACGTTTTCCGGAAGCTAATTCTTCCAATTTCTTCTTTGCCTGTTTGAATTTGGGATAATTCCTGACCGCTTTCTCCAGGTCGCTGCGTGCTTTAATCAATTCCCCCTTGTCAATATAAGCATTGCTCCTGTGATATAGTGCTTCGGGATTATCGGGGTTTATTTTCAGCAGCCGGGAATACGTGTCAATCGCATCATCATACCTGTTTCGGGCGGCATAAGTCAGTCCGAGATTAATATATCCTTTGGCAAAATTCGGATTTATATTCAATGCCTTCTCAAAGTCTTTGGCGGCATCGGCATAGTTATTAATAAAGAAATAAGTAGTAGCACGGTTGTTGAAAGCGTCAAATCCCCGGGGATTGAACTTTATAGCTTCAGTATAATTATCAATAGCTCTTTTATAGTTTTGATTGCCAAAGAACATATCACCGATTCTAATATAGATGTCATAATATTTGCCGTTAAATCCGGCGGCTTTGATATAATCCTTTGCGGCCTTATTAAATTTATTAAGACGTTCAAAGCAGATTGCCCTGTTGAAAAAAGAGTTATAGTCCCCCTTTCTCCTTCTGATAAGAACCGAATAATCCTTAATGGCTTTTCGGTATTTACCTTTGGCAAGCCATGCGTCGGCCCTGCCGAGATAGCCAATAGAATTGCCTTTTGCTTTGTATATATAACGGTCGAAATCCTTGATTGCCTCGCCGTAGCGCCGGAGGGCGGATAGGGCAGCTGCGCGGTTTAGATAAGCATTTACGATTAATGTATCCAGTTCGATGGCCTTGTTCAGATCGGAAAGTGCCAGTTGAAATTTGCCTGCCTTTTTATATTGCTCGCCACGGTTCACATATCCCCTCGCCTTGCCGGGGGATTTCTCAATCACATCATTCCACAAGGTAAATTCATTTTCCCAAACTTGAAGCCTGTTTAGTGTCAGCCCGGTGCAAATCAAAATCAATATGGCCGACACTGCCACAAAAGGCTTAATGCTTTTAATTGCCAGTAATTTGTACAAAGTAGTGGCCAGCAGCAGGGCAAATCCGAACATCGGCAGATACAGCCTGTGCTCGTTGATTACATCCTTGATGGGAATAATGCTCGATTCAACGGAAAGTGTCAGGTAGAACCACAGGATTGCGAACGTAACGATTCGGTTCTTCTTAAAGATATATATTCCGAATGAAATCACGGCGATATGCAGAAGCAGGGACAATATCACAATTGAATCAATCAAGCTTGTTGACAAAGCATATTCATAGTCAAGATTCTGGGCAACCGGAAGAAAAAGCATCCTTATGTAGTCCGCCACTACCCTGAACTCGGTGAGCAGGTAGTTATAACTGTTGATTTTTTCGGCTGTATAGTATAATAATTCTCCGGAAAACGTATTAGTTGAGATTCTTTGCACAAGGCCGGAATAAAGAAATGCGGCTGCGGCGGCAAGTAAAGTAAAACAGGCTATGATGAAATATTTATTCCTGAAGCTGAATCTTTTCCTGAAGAAAATTAATTCGTATAAGACTATCATCATTGGTGCGGTAAACGTAATTTCCTTTGTAAACAGCCCCAATATTAGCGACAATCCGGTTAATATAAAATATCGGGCTCTCATATTCTCCGACAGCCTGGCCCTGGCGTAGAACAGAATTGTTGTAAGGTAGAACATCGTTGCCAGCAATGCCAGCCTTTGATAAATATAGGCCACCGCCTGGGTCATAATTGGGTGGGAAATATAGATTAACGCACAGAAAAGGGCTATCAGTTTTGCATGCTCCCGCCAGCCCTTATCTTTAATCAGCGGTGTTGATAATGTTGATACAACCAACGAATATACCAGCAAAGAATTTATTATATGGACGAGAATATTGAATAAGTAATACCAGGAAAGCTCGAATCCATGCAGGCTGTATTGAATTGCCAGGGAAAAGAAAATCACTGATCTGAGGGGATTGATGCCAAATATTGCTCCCGGTTCGGAGAGGTCCTTAATGGCACCGTGTTTTTGCCAGAATGCATCATCAAAATGCGATGAATTGTCGAAAATCCCGGAATAAAGAATAAATCCGAAAGCTATAATAATTAGTCCGAAGACAAGGCCCTGGTTTATCTTTGTCTTTGTTGTGGTTTGTATTATATTCTTTCTTTTTCTGCCCATAAACAGCTGCCGGCCTATTTGGTATTTAATTGCAAAACATTAAAAAAGAAGCTCGAGAAAACAAGCTGGAAGCCGAGAATCAACAGAGTAGACGAAGAAATTACGATTCTCATCGTTATCGTTATGCCAACCTCGAAGAACTGCCCCTGGTGCCATATTACGACGGCATAGATAAGTGCGGCAATACCGGCAAGAATCAACACGAAACCGGCAAACAGCCCTTTCTCGAGGCTAAGCTTTCCGAGTATCAGTTCGATTTGCGGATTGTATGGTATCAGCTTTTCATGCACGGCAAACGTTTTTGTGAATATTGCAAATATCACAGCCTGGAAGCCAATTAGTATCGAGGCCGACGAATACAGCATTGAATGAATGTCCCAATTGATGTCCGGCTGAAAGAGTATATAACCGCCCGATAAAAAACCAATCAACATCAACATCAGGCCCGGATAAAGGAACAGCCACCGCGGCGAATAAAGAAACAGGAAACGCAAATGGCGCCATCCGTCGCGGAAGCTGCGAAGGTGCGGCCTTCTCGACCTGCCGTCGGGGTATAATACTGTCGGCACTTCTGTTATTCTCATATTGTGCAATGTTGCCTTCACCACCATTTCACTTGCAAATTCCATTCCGGTGGTCTGGAGGTCCATCCTGTTATATGCGGATTTTGAGAATCCCCGCAGGCCGCAATGGAAATCCCCAATCCGGCTCTTGAAGAAGAATTTCCCCACGCCGGACAAAATCGGATTGCCTATGTAGCGGTGCAGCGGAGGCATAGCACCGGGCACTATCCCGCCTTTGAACCTGTTGCCCATAACGAGGTCATAACCTTCCCTTAGCTTGTTCAGGAACGGCATTAAGCTGCCGAAGTCGTAGCTGTCGTCAGCGTCTGCCATAATTATGAATTTGCCGCCAGCCGCATTGATACCGCCAATCAATGCTCTGCCATAACCCTTTTCGGCTACGTTGACAACAATGGCTCCCGTTTCTTTTGCGATTTTCCCCGAGCCATCGCTGCTGCCATTGTCGGCAATAATAATTTCGGCTTTTACGTTGTTTTTGGCAATGAAATCCTTTGCTTTACGGATGCAGAGGCCTATTGTCTCGGCCTCGTTCAGGCAGGGCATGACGATAGATAATTCGAAAGATTTATGATGGTGTGGCACTTAAATCGGATTATTGGTTGAAAATAATTATGTTGAAAAATGATTATATAATATAAAGGAAATCTTGGAAACTTGTATTATCTGTTCTATTTCACATGGAGAATCTTCCTTGTATGAATCTCGCCGCAGGCCTCCAGCCTGAATAAATAGAACCCCTCGGCCAGGCCATCGGAATTAATAAGACGATCATAAAATCCCGCCTGCAAATAGCCCGAAGAAAGCTGCCTGACTACAACCCCCAGGTGGTTTATCAGCGTTGCCGAAACGCGGCAGGGCTTGTTGATTCGAAATCTTACTTTTGTGAATTCACCGAACGGGTTCGGATAATTCGTAATTATTTCGGAATTCGATACATCCGCCGAACCATCTATGGATTGCACTACATCGGTTCTGAATGAGAAAGTTTCGGACCAACCCCCGTGGCCGTTGGAATTGATGCCGGCCACCCGCCAATAATAATTTGTCTCCGGCTGCAAATTATCCAATATATATGATGTACCTGATAATTCGGAGCCGTCATAAACGAGGCTGCCCGAATCAAACCCGGCCTCGGTGCCGGCCTGCAGGTGATATTTACTGGCATTGCCCTGCCACCTTAGCGTTGGGCTGTCCGGCTGGTTTTCGGCACCATTCGGCGGCTGAAGCAATTCCGGAGCCGCAGGTATTGCTTCATTGTACAATGCCAATATATCATCATCGGAAAGCACACGTTTATATATTCTAATATCATCAATTTTGCCGAAGAAATTCTCCTTATTTTTTCTTGAGCCAATATAGAAAGGCACGCCGGCTCTCTGCTTCAATCTGCGAATCTCTACGCCACTTTCTTCACTTTTCAGCTCGCCGTTCACATATATTTTCGCCGTTGTGCCGCCGTAGGTGAAAGCCACATGATGCCAGCTATTGATTGGGACAACGCCGCCCCATATCTGCATCGGGCCGCTCTGGCCTTGAATGTAATACGACACTCCGGCCTGCCCTGCCCAATAATAAGTTGAGAATGAACTTCCCGACTGATAGTCCGTACCGAAAATAAATTTCTTGCCCGAATTATCAGCCGAATTAAACCAATATGAAAACGAAAGCTCGTCGAATTGCGAATCGAATTTTTCGGCCAGCAGATAGCTGTTTCCATCAAACTGATAAGCCTTCCCCTCTCTGCCGAACCTGTCCGAGGCCAGCGCCGGATTGTTAATCCCGTCTGCATCGTAATAGCCGCAAAACTGCTCGTCATCGCTGTTGCCGTTGAACGGATAGAAAGCCACCAGGCCGTCCGGGTCTTCTTTGTGGATGCTGAAAGGCAATATCGTTTGGTCATTTACATCGGAATCGATAGAGTTAGATATTCGTATCATAAGTTTATTAGAGCAAATATCTGCGGCAATCCAATTATATGACCTTGACGATGCCGGCAGGTTCCGGGCTATGATACTCCACGTCTGGCCCTCATCATCGGAAAATTCCAGATCGATATTAAGCACTTTCTCGGAAGTCCAGCGAATCTCCACTGGCTGCCCGGGTGGGAAAGATTCGCTTCCATGAGGATAAACCAGCAGCACGGTTGCATCGGCGGGAGGTGTGGCACATGGCGCATTCTCGGCAGTGGAGCGAATCAATGCAACGTTTTGCGGCAAGAAGATTTGCCTCGAATAATAACCAAGCCCATTCTGGCTGTTCGCAACACCGCAATAACTCATAACCGATCCGGGGTTTGGCTGTAGTTCGGTCTCTTCCGGAAGGCAACCGGTGTCTATCCAGCAAGTATCCAAAGGAGCATTATCCCAAAAGCAGCTGTGAGTGTGCCGGCCATTCAGGTTATGGCCAAGCTCGTGAGCGGTAAGGTATATGTCGTAGGCATAATTAAAAGTTGGCAGGTTGTTCCGGCCCTGAACCGATATAACACTCATACCATTATACTTTTTCCCGCACAGGGCACCAAAATAGCCCCATCCGCCGCCGCCATAACTGATTGCGGTAGCCACCTGGTAGACATCACGCTCCACATCGGCGTAATTATCGGCCCAATATGGCTTTGCCTTATCCCTTAGAGTGATATAATTGCCTTTGGCATTATAAGGGTCGGCGGGCTCGTCCGTCCAGATTTTCAGCCAGGGGATATAAATTGTTATATTAAGGAAATCTTCATAGATTCTACTAACAAGCGTATAGATAGCAATAGTATATGCCTGTGCCAATTCCAAATCAGAGCCTGTTGCCTTATAGAATTCGCTGTCGGTTTCGACTGCCACTTCGATTTCCAGCAACTCTTCGGACATTGTCGTATTTGAGTTCAATTTCTTATTTAATTTCTCTTTTAACTGCTGCTTCAACAGTTCCGTACCATCGAAATCCAGTGGCGAATCATTAATATTCAATCCGGGGAATTGAAAATTTTCTATACCAGTGATTATGTGTTCGCCTTGTGATAAATTATTCTGCACCGGCCCGAGAATATACTCTCTGCCGTCTTCGCCGGTGATACTGCCAATCAAAAAGCCGTTAACATAATTCAAAACGACCACAGACTTTGGCTGCCCCATGATTTTGCCGGAGAAGGAATGCACAACCGGTGCCGGCAATTCAATGTCCCCATCAAAAGTTGTGGTTAAGAATTTCGTATTGCCGTCAATCACAGGCCTCATCCTTGTAAGTTCTATTGTTGAAGTTTGCGTGGGTGAAACCGGGAAATCATTAATTGTAAAATTTATGGAATTTTGCAGCTGCTCTTTTGCTTTATTGGCGTCAAGAACAAAATTATATCCTAAGGGAGAATCATGTAAATCATTTGCATCAATATGCTTATCGGATTGATGCACAGCACCGCCTGCAATCATATCGAACCGGATTTCATGGGTTTCACGGCCGGAGCACAGCGAAGCCTGAGAATTAATAAGTATCAAAACCGCCGAAATAAATATATAATTAGTAATATTTCCTGCCTTCATAATTTACCTTTATAATAAATATGGTAACACTTTATTTGAGACTTCTGGCAAAAATCGAGTTTTGCTTTTATTGCTCCTAAATAGTTCGAGTGAAAATCGTCATCGTATGTTGCCGGTTGTAACAACCGTCAGAACGAAGAAGTGCCATTCAGAACGAAGAAGCGTCATTCAGAACGTAGTGAAGAATCCATCTTAATACTGCCAAATGAGCCATAAACACTGGATCCTTCGACTCCGCTCAGGATGACAGAGCGTTGAATATCGGCAAGGATTCGGAACGATTCATCGTATGTTGCCGGTTGTAACAGCCGTCAGAACGAAGAAGTGCCATTCAGAACGCAACGCAACGGAGCAAGGAATCCAGAAGCCGCATGAACACTTGATTCTTTATGGAGTTTATCCTGAGCCGGGCCGATCGTGTCTATAGTTCGACTCCGCTCACTATGACACTAAAATAGTCACCCTGAGCGAATCCGAAGGGCGGGAATGACAATTCAAGCGATACGTCAAAATATGCTTGACACGTCACTAGTTATTCAATAGCCACGTGCTCGCAATAGATTGCTTTAGCTCGTGGATGATGATTTACTTCTTCGTTATTCCGCCAAGGGTTTCCCCGGCAGCAAAATAGCATTAGTAACCGGATTTGCTCCATCGTACTTAAACTCATGTGTCAAGGGCGAATTAATTACCGGCAGACCGCCCTTCAACACATTTGTTGGCGCCTCGCCCTCGAACCCAAGATAGCCGTATTTGCCATAATGTGGCAGTTTTCTTACCAGCCCCGGAATGGCTTTCTTGATACGGCTGCCAATAAAGCAAACGGGCATCTCTTTGTTGTTCGGATTCGGAACAACGAATACAACCGCCCCTGATTTGTTTAGATTTTCGAACCGGGTGATGGTCTCAGGCAATAAATAACCCTTATATTTCTCAATAATATTGACATATCCGGCAAATTTATTCTCATAGCCAAGTATCCAGACCGCCTTGTCCTGAGGAATTTCATCCATGTCCTTGTCATAGGCCACCTCTAAGGTTTTGCCCTGAACCTGCTGCGATTGTTGCCACATATCAGCCATTGCCTTATATTCTTTAATTGATTTGGATTTTTTCGGCAGGACTAATACGGCATCCCTGGAGCCGAAGGCCTGGGACAATGTAGTCGGCACTTCGTCCAGGCCCAGCCGGCGGAATACGTCGAACATCGGATCAACAGTTATCCGGACGGGGCGTTTGTCGAATGATAATTTATAATTGCGGGTTCTTTCTTTGAATTTAATAGTTTCCAGGCCTACTTCATTATCATTTTCGAGATAAACGGCGATGGGGATTCTTAGGTCAAATAAATCTTCTTTTTGATTTTGGGATAATGTAAAATCTATTTCATACATATTCCCTCTTCTGGCAACCGAAGCAGATTGCAGTTCGATCTCCGGAGCGCCCTTGCGAATAATCCACTGATGGAAAAAAGCCCTGAGGTCGGCTCCTACAACGTCCTCGAAGCATTTTCGAATATCATCGAAACTCGCATTCTTGAATTTATACTCCTTGTAGAACTTTCTATAAGCGTTAATAAAGTTCTCGTCGCCAAATTCTTTTCGCAGCATGTGGTTGGCCATCATCACCTTGCCATAGCCGATGGCCGCCTCGGCCGGATTGTTGCGCGAGCGGAACTCGGCTATGGGGAAGTCATTGTAATCCTGTACGTGATTGGTATATTGCTGCAGGGCATTCCGGCGGTAATCTGCACCTTTGCCCTGCTGCTCCTTCATCAGGTGGTCGGCCATATAGGCGGTCAGCCCCTCGCACCAGTTGCCCTTTTCATAGTCCACATAAACCGAGTTGCCCCACCAGTTATGCAGCAGTTCATGCGGGTAAGAGGTATAGAGAATAAAGGGGAAGCGGATAACTTTTTCGCCCAGCAATGTGAACGAAGGCATTCCATAGCCCGTTTCCCAGAAGTTCTCGACGAGTGCGAATTTCGAGTATGGATAGGGTCCGATTAAATTGATATACATGTCTAAGAATTTTTGCGTAGCTCCAAGATAGCGGTTGGCCAGTTTTTCGTCCGGCTACCGCAAGAAGGCCTGCACCTCCACATCGCCCGCCATCAGGCTGAATTCTGTCCATTTCAGCGAGATAAGATATACCTCGTCCATCGGGTCATTCGACTCATAGCGAACATTCCGGCGGTTGTTCAGCACGGTATTCACTGTGCGTTCGCCCTGCGAAACAACGTTCCAATCCTTGTCTAAGTTAACGTTAAGGCTGAAAGTGAAAAGCTGGCCCTCGAACGTCGGAATCCAGTACGTGGAGCCGGCAAGGTAGACCCCGCTGTCGGAGATAATGCCGCTTGTGGAGCTGAACCCGCGGGCATACTCGGCGGCGCCCGCTTTAATACCGCCGTCAATCTTGCCGGTATATCTAATCGGCACAACGTAGCTGCCGTGAGCCTTTGCGGGCAGTTCAAGTTTATATTCTACGGCTATGCTCTTTGCAGATGTATCGGTATCGGCTGCCACTTCGGATATTTTCACCATAGGGTCGAGCGATAGCGGACGCAGGTTTGCATTCAGCTTGAAATTGGCAATACCGCCGCCGGCCTTGCCGAAGGATATGTGCATGGAATCGACTACTTCAATTGATTTCCCTGCTATATTGAGTTTCACATGCAGGTCGTGGTGCAGCTTTTGTGCCGACACACAGGCCGATGCGAAAGCGATGAACACAATAACGAGGCAGATAATTTTCATAGTAGTTTCCCGGATTTGTTGAATTGCAATTATGCTAATATAAGCATATTGCTATAATAATTGTGACCACTTTTAAATGCACTCGCATTGACATAATGGTAAGACTGTTTGCAAAATATAAAAATATTATTTAAATTACAGTTAGAATAATATTGAATAATAGCAGGATGTTAATATGAACAGTTTCGGTGGTGATTGGACTGAACAAAAAATAGAAATATTAGTCAAGTATGCTCAAGCATATTTACATATTATGAAAAAACATACTAATTGGAAACTACTTTATTTTGATGGCTTTGCAGGTTCGGGTTTTATTTCAAATGACAAATATACCGGCAATGAAATTACGATTGGTGCAGCAAGAAGAATTATCGAGATTGAAGAGCCAATTTCATTTAAAGAATTCTATTTTGTTGAAAATAATTCAAAAAACTTAGAATTATTAAAAAAGAACACGGTTGATATATATCCGGATAAAACTATTCATTTAATTGATGAGGACTGCAATATTAAATTAAAAGGTTTGGCAGAATTCCTTATTTCAGAAAAAGGTAAGAATTATAAAGTTCTTGCTTATTTAGACCCATGTGGTATGCAACTTGAATGGAGTTCAATTGAATGCTTAACTAATTTAAGCATTGACATTTGGATTTTGGTTCCAACGGGAATGGGTGTAAACAGGCTGTTGAAAAAAGATGGACAAATATCAGATGCTTGGCTTGATAGATTAAATGTTTTTTTAGGGTTAGGAAAAGAAGAGATTATAGAGTATTTTTATAAAGAAATATCAGAATTAGCATTATTTGGTGAAGAATCACATCTGCATAAGGAACTAAATACAATTGAAAAATCTGCTGAATTATACCAAATTAGACTTCGTGAAGTCTTTAAATATGTATCTAATACATTTGCCTTAAAAAACTCTGCAAATTCTACTATGTATCATTTTTTGATGGCATCTAATAATAAGAATGCCGTAAAAATTGCTAATGATATTATCAACAAATATAATTAGATAACCATGGCACAAACAAAGATAGAGTGGACCGAGGCAACCTGGAACCCGACAACGGGCTGCTCAAAAATATCTACAGGCTGCAAGCATTGTTATGCCGAGCCGATGTCGAGAAGGCTGCAGGCAATGGGCGTTGAAAAGTATAGAAATAATTTCGAATTAACTGTTCACGAAGATACGCTGCGGATTCCATATACATGGACAAAGGGAAAGATGGTGTTCGTCAATTCAATGAGCGACTTGTTCCACGAAGAAATTCCGTTGGAGTTCATACAGAAAGTATTCGAAGTAATGAGGGATAATCCCCAACATGTTTTTCAGGTGCTGACAAAACGGGCTGATATATTGTATAAATACTCTAAATCTCTTTTTTGGCCGCACAATATCTGGATGGGAATGTCGATCGAAAATGAAAAGGTTGTTGACAGGATAGACTTTCTAAGGCAAACCGATGCGAGAGTTAAATTTCTCTCTTGCGAACCACTTCTTAGTGAAATCCCTAATATGGATTTGTCAAATATTGACTGGATAATAGTTGGCGGAGAAAGCGGAAGGAAACCCAGGCCGATGAAAAAGCAGTGGGTTGAGAGCATTAAATTGCAATGTGAAATGGCTGATGTGGCTTTTTACTTTAAGCAGTGGGGTGGAATTAATAAGAAGAAAAGCGGCAGGGAACTTGATGGGCGAATTTATGACGAAATGCCAATTATCGAAGAACACTCGTGATAGAACTGGGGCTGAACGATAAGTGAAATCCTGAAACCTGACACCTATTCCCTGCCCCCCCTCCGCCCTCATTCCCCATTGACTTGCACCATTATATTCCGGTAGCGTGTTTTATTGTCGAAATCAACAAAAACTATCTGCTGCCAGGCGCCAAGCACCGGCTCGCCCTTAATAAGCGGAAAGGTGAAACTTGCCGGCATAATAGCAGAACGTAAATGCGAAAAACCGTTGCCGTCCTGCCACTTCAGGTTGTGCTGGTATTCGGCATTCAATGGCGCTGCCGATTCCATATAATCGCATAGGTCCTGAATGCAGCCCGGTTCGTATTCCAAAGTGGTAATGCCCGAAGTGGAGCTCGGGCAAAACACAAGCACTATTCCATCGTGAATTTTACTCTTATGTATGGCATTTATGACTCGCTCGGTTATATCGATAATGTCACAAAAGCCAATGGTCTGTATTTTTATCATAAAATTCTGTACCATGCAAAACTCCAATATTCAATAACTAACGTTGATAGTGTCTTGTCAACCTTATAATAACATATCCCTTGAATTGTCATTCCCGCCCTTCGACTCCGCTCAGGGTGACTATTTTAGTGTCATAGTGAGCGGAGTCGAACTATAGACACGATCGGCCCGGCTCAGGATAAACTCCAGCAGGAATCCATCTTATATATTATCAGGTAACTTATTGAATACTGGATTCCTGCTTTCGCAGGAATGACAGCCTAAATAATCCGTCAAAGTATGCTTGACACGACACTTGTTTACTGCACCATATTCTCAGGTGATAATAAGTCATCTAATTTCTCTTTGGTCAGAAGTTTTTTCTCTAACACCAATTCGTATAAGCTGCGGTCGTCTTCCAGGGCTTCCCTGGCCAGCGAGCTGCATACCTCGTACCCAAGAGCGGGGGCGAGAGCTGTGACAAGGCCGATGCTGTTCTCAACCATAGACCGGCATACTTTTTCGTTAGCCGTAATTCCGTCAATGCATCGGTACCGGAGTGTTGCCATGCCGTTCTTCAGCATTTCCATCGACTCGAATATGCTTTGCGCTATCACCGGTTCCATTACGTTCAACTCAAGCTGGCCGGCTTCGGCGGCAAATGTAACGGTCAGGTCGTTGCCAAAAACTTTGAATGCAATCTGGTTGACTACTTCGGGTATCACCGGATTCACCTTGCCCGGCATAATCGACGACCCGGGCTGCATCTTCGGCAGGTTGATCTCATTGAGTCCGGCACGCGGGCCTGAACTAAGTAATCTAAGGTCATTGCATATCTTAGATAATTTTACGGCCAGCCGTTTAACGGCTGATGAGAAAATAACCAATGCACCGGTGTCGGAAGTAGCTTCCACAAGGTTCGAAGCCAATCTGACCGGCACTCCGGTTATCTGGCGCAGATAGTCAACGGCAAGCTGGCGGTATTTAATATCGGCATTAATCCCGGTTCCTATAGCCGTTCCGCCGAGGTTTACTTCGTAGAACAGCGAGGCGTTATGGTTAAGCCTTTCGACTTCCTCTTCCAAAGTATCGGCATAGGATTCGAATTCCTGCCCCAGGGTCATTGGCACGGCGTCCTGCAGCTGTGTGCGGCCCATTTTGATAACTCTGGAGAACTCGTTGGCTTTTCGCCGGAAAGAAATAATCAGGTCGGAAAGGACTTCCACGAGTTTTTCATTGCTTTTTACAAAGGCGATTCCAATCGATGTCGGATAGACATCATTTGTGGACTGCGAAAGGTTCACATGATTATTTGGGTGGCATCGCTCGTAGTCGCCCTTTTCATAGCCCATCAGCTCCAGCGCGCGGTTGGCGATTACCTCGTTGGCGTTCATATTAGTGGAAGTCCCGGCGCCACCCTGAATCATATCCACAACGAAATGGGTGTGCAGCCGGCCGTCAATAATTTCCTCGCACGCCCGTTTGACAGCATCGGCGATATCGTCCGGCAAGCCGCCGATGTCATGGTTAGCCCTGGCAGCTGCCAGTTTCACCTGGGCAATTGCAATAATCAAATCGGGAAAGTGATTAATCGATATTCCTGTGATATGGAAATTCTCCAGCGCTCTAAGGGTCTGAATGCCATAGTAGAATTCGTATGGTACATCACGGCTGCCAAGCAGGTCATGTTCCTTTCTTGTCCGGCCGGAGATATATTGGGCGGCGGCATCAACGACTTGGTTGGTGGACTGGCGCATCCGTCGGGAAATAACTCTCGAGACCTGGGAGAGCACCTTGGCAACAACATGCGGGTTCTGCTCTGCCAAATTAAGGAAATCATCACGCGATATAGTTAGAATTATCGAATCCTCCACCGCTCTTGCCGATGTGGAATGAGGATAATTATCCATCAGGGCGCCTTCGCTGATGAAATCTTTTTGGCCGAAATAAGTTATTCGTTGCTCCTTGCCAAATGCGGATTTTTTGAACAGTTCTATCTTGCCTGCGTAAATAATATGCATGTGGTGGCTATCGGTATTTTGCTCAAACAGCAGTTCGCCCGGGCCTACAGGCTCAACTTTTACGTTATCGACGAACAGGAGCCTTTCCTGGTCGGTTAATTCTTTGAACAGCGATATTTCTTTCAGGAATTTGTCCAGTTGTTCGGTTTTCACTATTGCTCCCGTTAATATTTATCAATTAATATCTGTAAATAATATAAGTTGAATTTACAAAATTTAGTTGAAATAATTCGAAATAGAAGTAAATATCCTATGTATTGGTTCGGCGGGAAATGGAACATCTTACCATTAACGGCAATTCCTAATAGCTGCACCGCCATATTTTGGGAAAACAAAAAATACACATAATTGCTTTGACGCTTATATTTATTTTTATTAAACTAATATAATAGTTATTTTTATTAAAATATTAAAATAGCATATCTCCAACACTCAAATTGATGTAGAATTCTTAGATACATATATTCCAATTCCAATACTAATTCAAAGGTTGTTATGGCATATTTCACATGGGACGAAAGTTATAGCCTCAATATCGATAAGATTGACCGGCAGCATAAGAAGTTGTTCGAAGTTATTTCCGATTTTTATAATACACTTCGGAGTCATGATGAAAAGGCTTATATCGCTTTATTAGATTCTCTGATTGAGTATGCAGTTCAACATTTCGAGGATGAAGAAGCCCTTTTAGCCAAGTATAATTATCCCGACACAAAGGAGCATCTGGAAGAACATCATAAGTTTCAAGAAAAGGTATTATATATTAAAGAGCGTATTGACCACGGCGGGCTTGTTATTCCCACTGAAATAACGGGCTATCTGAAAGATTGGCTGTCGAAGCATATAAACGGCTCGGATAAGAAATATGCTAAATATCTTCACGAGCAGGGGTTTGAGGTGGAATAATAAGCCGCATTTCCCGGGGAATTAATTGTGTTATTGAAACCACCTTGGGGATTTTTGCATATTCTCCCTATTTTGCAAGGGTTTCCAAGAATTCTAATATCCGTTGTAAAGCCTTGAATTAACATCCCTGTACCAATCGTAGCTACTATCAGACCCATAATCGTGGTAGCGGTATTAACCCCAATAATTCCAATTTAACACAAATCGCAGTTCCCGCATTTACGAATATCTCGCGTACCGAAATAATCTGATATATATACTCTGCGGCAGTTTTCCTCCTTGAAGTACTGCACTACCGACAGCAGCCTCTTCCGGTCATTCAATAATTTTTCGTCTAACCACTTGCGGTCGAAGAGGTGTTCAGGAATATTCCCAGTCAGTGCCAGGGTGGATTTCGCTATATTTCCACCGGTGGCCCCGAAGCGGTCAAGAATAGCAAGGGCAGTCTCCAGCCGGAAGTCATTCCTGTTTTTGAACACCAGTTCCTGGCGTAAATACTCCAGTCCCATTGAGTTAACTTTATCAATATCGTCTTCGAGCAGGGCATAAAGACGGGCATAGAACTTTGCATCGGGATTAGACCATTGGATGAAATCCATCTGAACGGCGAGGTCTAATTCACGATAAAGCAGAAGGCATAGCGATGGCTTGCCGTCCCGCCCGGCCCGGCCAATCTCCTGATAGTAGGATTCTATCGACCCCGGCAGCTCGGCATGGATAACATAACGGATGTCGGGCTTGTCTATGCCCATTCCAAACGCATTTGTTGCCAGCACCAACACATTATCTCCATCAAGAAAGGCCTGCTGCGCCCTTCGCCTTTCCCGTCCGTCCATTTTGCCGTGGTAAACTAAATGCGGAATTCCCAATTTCATCAATAATCCGGAGAAGTGGTCCAGTGTTTTGATTAACGAAAAGTATATAATTCCCGACCCGGGATAATCGTTAATTGTTTCACTGATGGCATTAAGTTTGTCGTTGTCGTCGTAAACATCTGCGGCCTCGAGGCGAAGGTTCGGCCTTTCGATTCCACGGCTAAATACTTCAATTTCATCCCGCTTCAAGCCTAATTTATTTATAATATCGCTTTGAACTTCATTTGTGGCGGTGGCTGTTAGGGCAATCGTAAGCGGATTGCCAATAAAATTGCGGAATTCGGCCAAGCGGGAATAATCCGGGCGGAAATCATGGCCCCATTGCGAAATGCAATGTGCCTCGTCGATGGCGAGCAGGCTTATCTTAGCAGTTTTTATTTTGTCAATAAAATCCTTCTTTCTGAACCG
The DNA here is from genome assembly GCA_024278075.1 of Bacteroidota bacterium. Classification (GTDB taxonomy): domain Bacteria; phylum Bacteroidota; class Ignavibacteria; order Kapaibacteriales; family UBA2268; genus JAJRTW01. The sequence continues at coordinate 17,936 of JAJRTW010000167.1, forward strand.
CTCGGGAGTGACGTAAAGCAGCTTGTAATTCCCTTCAACAAACCCAGCCAGCCTGTCCTCGCGCCGTGCTTTTGCTACTGTGGAATTGATAAAAGCAGCCGGAATATTCTTTTTGCGTAGGGCATCCACCTGGTCTTGCATGAGTGCAATAAGCGGGCTGATAACAATGGTTCCGCCATCGAGCAGCAGCGCCGGCAGCTGGTAGCATATTGACTTGCCGCTGCCGGTTGGCATTAATACAAGGCAATGCCGATGTTGCTCGATGAGGGCATTTATTACTTCCCGCTGGCTTTCCCTGAATTTATCATGGCCGAAGTATTGCCGCAATAAATTATGCACTGTATCTTTCATAATCCGATTGCTTTGGGAATATTGAATCCGGTGATTGGCAAAATTAATGAATTATCTTCTGGCAATACGAATCAATAAATAGATATATTAAAAATATTCTGTTTATTTTAGCAAAGAAATCCGTTTATTAATCTGAAAGGTATCCTCACAGTATCGGATTGAATGAAAGATTATAGCAAATATAGTGATATTGAGCTTGTAGCCTTGCTAAAGGAGGACAGCCGGCTGTCCAACCATGCGTTCAATGCCATTTATACCAAATATTCTTCGCGATTGAATGGCTACTGTATCTATAAATCGGTTTCGAATGGTGAAAGTGAAGAACTGTTCCAGGATACCTGGCTGAATTTTTATAATTCAATCAAATCAGGGAAATCTACTAATAACGTATTGCCGTATTTATTCACGATAGCCCGAAATCTGAGCATTGATAAATACAGGAAAAAGAAGGCAAAGAAGAATATCAATATTAATTTTGTCGATAAAAATATATTGGAACAATTGGCTGACCCCCTTAACTTCGAGCATGATTTCGAGAAAGACGAGCTTGCGAATTTAATAAAGCTGGCCGTTAATTATCTTGATGATAAATACAAAGAACCGGTTGTGCTGTATTGGTTTGGCAATCTGACGTATAAGGAAATTGCCAAAATAAGCAACCAAACCGAAGCCTGCATCCGAACGAGGCTGAACAGGGCATTCAACCAATTGGCGAAAACCTTAAAGCCTTATTTAATAGAATCAAATAAACGTGATGGTGAATAAATGAATGACTTATCCGATAAATTCTTAGATTATATCTGCGGCGGGCTTGCTGCCGAAGAGGAGCAGAAGCTGTTCTCTGCCATGGCTTATGATAATGGCCTGCGCGAAGAGTTCCGCAGTTTTGTTGCTATCAACAATACATTGAAAAGCACTTCCGGCTCTTTTGTGCCATCGGCCGGGGCAACCAATGCCGTCTATGCCGGCTTGGGCATGAAATTTCCAAACGAATTGGCAGCTGCGGAATTGCCCGTATCAATTCCATTTTATAAGGCGAAGTTTTTCACCGGCGCAATGGCTGGATTGACCTCTGTGTTGATTCCGGTTGTTGCCTATATTCTGATGTTTATGCCCGGGTCCGGAGATGTGGACATTGATGCTAATATTATCAAAGCCGGCCTGAACAGCAAAGCGGATATTCCGGTTGCGGAAAGCGTTGAGCATATTGAGAAAATTGCTACGCCGAATGATACCGAGATCAAAACCGAAATCAGGTATGTCTATATCGACAGGATTGTTAATGCTAACAGTGCTGATAACAGCCTCGGAAATATAGGTGAAGATGTTGTGATGGCCGATAAGGTGGTGCAGGGTGATAATAACCCGGCAAGCGTTGCATCGGTTGCTTATTCGTATTCCAAGACGGCCTGGCAGCAAAGAACAAAATTGCTCAGACGCGGCCCGGCTTTCGATATAATCAGCCGGCCGATTGAGTTGCCTTTCCGGCAGTCATCCATCTCTTCCGATGAAAATTGGGGATTGGCCCTTGAAGTGCGAGGTGCGGCGAATTGGAACATACCGTCGGAAACGCTGTATCCTAAAAAAATATCTGAATTTGTCAATAGCGGAATCGCACTGCATTATGAATTGGCGGATTGGGTGATTATTGGCGCCGATATAAGGCAGGAAACATTCTTCGTTCAATATAACGGCGAAGACCAATACGGGCAAAGATATGAATATGAACAGCATCCCAACCTGACAAGCTATGGATTTAACCTTAGGTTTATGCCAATCGAAATATACAAGTTCGACCCTTATTTCAATTTTAATCTTGGCCTGAATAATTATGGCGAAGTGGCAAGGGGGGCCTTTGGCGCCGAATACAGCCTATATACGGACTTGGCATTTATTCTTGAACTGGAATATTCATACCTGTTTTATAATCATCAAAACACACCCTTTAATGCTCGAAAAGCCGGTGTTAATTATGGAATTAAATATAAATTTTAAGAGGGAATTACAATGAAACCAAAGCAAATTTTCTTATTATTCTTACTGCTCGTTTCAACGGCAGCCATTATATCTTGTGATGATATAATCGATTCCGATGATAACATTAATAAGACGAAAATTGAGTATGACTATGTTGTTACCAACCAGGAGAATTCTGTTATTCTGCCGCTACGAGTTGGCAATCGCTGGCTGTATAACGTTACCGAATACGATTGGCGCGGCGGAATTGATACCCAATATTATGCCTCGATTGTTGTGGAGAAGGATACGATTATTCATAATGAAAGATGGTTCTATGTCCGGGGTTGGTGTGGCGGTGCCGATATAAGTATTTTGTTGACAAATACGAATGTGGGCTTATGGTTCAAATGCGAGCCGTGTGGCGATTCTTTCCTCGAAGCCCAATATCCGAAAGTCCGGAATCCCTATTTTTCGGGCGAGATAAGTTCATTCGTCCTCACCGGGGAAGATTCGCTTCTGACTGATACTGTCCTACGCTGGGCTAGATATGAAGAAGTTGCCCAACTTGAAGTTCCTTATGGTATATATGACTGCACTAAATATACTGACCGTATCGAGTATAAAATTACTGAAAAGAGATATGACCCCTATCAAAGCATGTATTTCGTGCCGGATTTGGGGTTGATTAAATATGAGAAATATTCGTATGGTGCAAATCCGACAATAGAAAAGGTTTATGAGTTGGTCAGCCACAATCTGGACGGCGAAAAGCCTGCTGTATTCAGGCAAAACGTCTTCGAAATCACACTCGACAGCATAGAACAGAGAGTCCCTATATTATTCACTTTTGATGATGTGCTAACCAATATTAGCCAGCAAAACGCATCGATTCTTTCGATAACCATAGGCGAAACGAACATGAATTTGAATGTGATAAACGATAATTTCCCCATAGTAATCGCCCCCGGGGCATCATTTACTTTGGTCATTGAAGCAACCGCCCGATTACAAGGCAAGCTGTTTGGCACAATAACAATCAATGCCGGCAGCGGCGAGTATGAAATATCGATGATTGGAATAGGATAATCAGCTTTCTATTTAATTATGCTCAATCTGCCGGAAATGATATTCCATGGTGATTTGAGAACTACCTGATAAATACCAGATGAGAAATTGCTTAAATCAACATTTATCTCTTTCGCCATTGCTTTGGCATTACTATGCCAATTAGTTGCGAACTGTGCGTAACCTTCTGTTGAATATAGGGTTAATGTGAAATCGCCCTGTTCCTCGCTGTTTATCTCAAATGTAGTGTTATTCAGGGCAGGATTTGGGTTGAAATTCATCTGTGTTGGCTCGAAGGATTTTATCTGGTTAATCTCCAGACCGCAGGCCTCAATGTAGAATTCAGAATTTTGTTTCGATAGGCTATCACAAATACTATTATAATACTCCCATGTAAATTCTTCTATTTTCAATTCGTTAGCAGATCTGTCCGGCAGTAGTATCTTGCCATTAATCTCTGCGAGCAATACTATACTACCTGCCTCTGGTATGGCATTGGAGCTAAGTATCAAAAGATTTAACTTACCATTTTGTTCTTCACGAAAAACGCCGGGGCCAACCGAATTAATATCCAACGCTGTACGGTTATAGCTAATTGTGGATTCAAACGACATTAGCTTTCCCGGGCCAACCAGGCCTTCAAAGGATGCCATCAGTTTGATCTTTATGTTATCATTAGGAATATATTTATCGCCATTCTCAAGCCACACGTTAACAACATCGGCCAGTTTAGGTTTGAACGTGACTTGTACCGTATCATAGCCGGCGCATCCGTCAAAGCTGGTAACTTCAACTTGGTATTGTCCGCTTTCGTCTACTATTAATGTTTTATTGCCAGCCTCTCCATTCCAATTATAATCCCTAAATCCACCGCCGGCATCGAGTTCAACCCTGACGCCTTCGCAAAGCTGCTGGTCTTCGCCCAGGCTAACCACCGGGTTCGGATAGGTCCCTACGAATAGGGTGTCGTAAGCTATGCAGCCGTTCTCGTCGGCAACTCTAAGCCAGCAGGTATCGCTTTGGTTTACTATTATTGATGTTTCCGTACTACCATTGTGCCATAGATATTCTTCAAAATAATCCGGTGCAGTCAATATAGCAGGCTCGCCCTCGCATACATATATATCTGCTCCGATGTCCAAAACAGGATTCGGATATATTGTAACGATAACAGTATCATAACCTATGCAGCCGTTCTCGTCTTCAACCCGGACCCAGCAAGTATCAGACGAGATGGTTTTGAATGTAGCGGCGCTGCTGCCGTCATGCCATAAGTATTTATAATAATTATTTTCGAGTGATAATACGATTTCCTCGCCGTTGCAGGCAAATCTTGGCTTGCCCAATTCGGGGTTTAAATTCGGAGAAAAATCAACAGCCATAGTGTCTGAATCAACACATCCGTTTACATCAGTTACTTCAACGATATATTCACCGGCCTTTCTCGCCACAGGTGTTGCAATATTATAAGAAGACAGGTCGGTGAATTGAGTCTTTGTCCATTTATAAATGTAAGGAGCGGTTCCGCCGGTTGCAATTTCACCTATTCGGACAGTATCTCCGGTGCAGCTATATTGGTCAGGCCCGGCATTTGCAATGGGCTTTTCATTTATTCTGACAATAACAGTATCCCGAATTCTGCATCCGAAGGAATTTGTTACTGTGACTATATAAGTAGTGGTTTCATCCGGTGATGCTTCTGGGATGGCTATTGTATCATTATCAAGCCCATCGGAAGGGGACCACGAATAAGACAACTCATATCCTCTGCCGTCAGCGTTCGCACCGATGACAACTCTGCCGCCTTCACATATTTCTTCTAATGCGATGATGTCTATTACCGGCAGCCGAACCGCTTTAATCTCCACTGTGTCCCGGGCAGTATATCCCTCGGAATCTGTAACAGTAACAATATAATTAATATCATCAATAATATCTGCAAGCGGATCGGCTATTTTGGGATCGCTCAAACCATATTCAGGCTTCCATGAATAATTATACGGCGGGATGCCTTTCGTTGCAACGCAGTTTAATTGGACTGTTTGGCCTGAACATATTTCAATATCATCGCCCGCATCAGCAATTGGCTTGTCAAATATTATTATATTGACCGTATCTCTGCCAACACATCCGTTATCATCAACAACAGTAACAATGTAAGTCATATTTTTTTCAATTTCAGCAACCGGATCGGCAATGTTCGGGTCGTTCAGGCCATCGGTTGGCTCCCAGGAGTATCGATACTTGGGTTCGCCGGTAATTACTTCACAATTTAGCTTTGCAACAAACCCAATAACAATATTAATATCGGGGCCGGCGTCCACAACCGGATTTCTATTCACTACTACTACCACAGTATCATAGCCTTTTCTGTCGTCGGTAGTAGCAGTAAGGAAATACTTGCCGGACATATCATAAGTTGCGTTAGGTATCACCGGGTTTTGCTCATCAGACCTGAAACCTTTCGGCCCTCTCCATTGATAGCTGCCATTCTCGATAGAGTCAGAAGTTAACCGAATAGTGCCGCCTTCGCATATCCGAGAATTCGTATATCCTGAGACACGACGCAGAGTCGAGTCGGGGTAAAAACGGTATCGAAGAAATGTTGGCAGCCCTGATTGGCCGATCGCACTATCAAGGAAGATCCCTTGTTTCCTAAATCTGCACGCTGTTCCCCTTCCGTTCGGATTGTTGACTACGCCAACATACTGACTACCATACACGGAAGCGTATATTTTCTTGTCCGGCCCCAGTTGCAATGCACCAATGCCATAGCTTGGCAGTGAGTTGTCAATAACAACCCTGGAATTCTTTATTTCATTGGTATCGCCGGCGTTTAGGTTAAATTGATATAAACAATTCGGCAAGCTGAATCTGGAAATATACAGCAGGTTGTTGTCCGGCGAAAACTCTGCACCATATAAATTATCGTATTCGTCATCTTGCAAAGATATTGCATTCGAAACTCTACCGGCATAAATATCGAAGTCGAATAATTGTATGGTCGAGGTTGCATACATCAAAAATACTAACCTGCTTCCATCGTGGGATGCCTTTAAATACCCTATGGCATTTAGTCTTGAGCCAGAAACACTACGGCCTACCTGGCTCAATACAGGTTGTGAACTTACACCGGCATCGGTGAGAAGATAAGTCCTGAAAATAGTATTTCCCCAATCATGTGTAACCACCCAAACATCCCTGTTATTTTGATGGCGGACGGCCATTACTTTCTCGCTGCTGGGCGAAAACAGGGGTACGTTCTTTGTTGTCACATCCCCCAAATTGTTGTCGAGTGTTACATCAACCACTGAGTATTGAATCCCATATCTTTCTGAGCTCCCTTCATGATCGACCGTGAAAACATAATATATGACAGAATCTCCGGGCTGCCGGACAATTATTGCAGATTGGGTTGCCGAGGCATGGCCATGCAGGCTGTGGCCATTAGGCATTACATTGTGTTCTTTATTCCATACATTTACACCATCGGTGTAGAATAATAAGTTGCCCGAAGAATCGCTTATCGTTGCGCAACCCTCAATCGTATTCAAGGCTCCATCTGTTAAAGCAGCGATTGTATTATTTCTAAAATCCAGTCCCGCCCCATTTCCGAAATACCAGATTGACATTTCCTTTTGCGAAAAGGAAACGCTATAGCAAATGAAAAAAATTACAAAAGTAGCAGCACATTTCATAATATTACTATTCGAAGGTGAGCAATTATCTGTTTTTTTCTATTTCTATGTATATAAGAGGCATATTGGAATATAACAATTATAACAAATATATACGAAGTAAGTTACATAAATGATTGAATATTAACCTTTTTGAGATGATTATCATTATTCTTTTTCTCCACCAGCTTTAGCCCGTGCTATTTATCTTTCGACCGGATCCGCAACCAATACTCATCCGATGACTCTAAGTCATCGGATTAGTTGAGTATGGACTGATAGCTGTTCACTCCCTCATCTCAAACATAATCAGGAACTTATCCCTATCCGTAGCCAATTTTGCAGCATCATGGGTTGAGTCATAAACTTGGTGATATACATATTTTTCAGCATCCTGCGACGCACCTGCCTTCTCAAAATATTGCCTCAATCCATCCCTGAAAGGCTCAGTTGAAGGGAATAATATCAATCCCTTTTTGGCATCGAAGTACGGCAATTTAAGGTCAACATTTCCGTCGGGCTTTGCCTGCCCGTTCGAATTATCAAACCGGTCGACACCGAGAATATTTGTTAATTTATCATTCGCATTATTGAGATAACCAATAGTGTCGTTATTTGCCCCGATGTAGAATATCTTAATTCCGGCAATGGCTTCGTCGATATTCCGCTCATCTAAAGAGTAAAAATTCTTGATTTTCCTGTTCCATATTGATTCGAAACCCGGCTGCATATTCGGGCGGTAGATCAGCTTAAGCAATAGGGTATCCACTACTCCTGCAACTGTCGACAGTGTTCCGTGGTAATAGTCATCCTCCGGGGCAGAAGTGGCGCCTTCAGTCCTGTAGGCGATGGCGTAAATACGGGAATTATCCATATTATTAATTGATATATAACCAAGGTAGTAATCTACTTTGTAACTGCTGGAATCAAGCCTGACGAACCTTCCGCGCTCTACTTCCCCGGAATGCACCGGTGTGTTTACCAGGTTTGGGTCATAACTCTCCCCCTGCCTCAATCGCTTTGGCTCTATATCGGCAAAGGCAACACCATTGCCACTTACAACATCCCGTATGCCGGTGCTCTCCCAAACTTCAATTTCCTTTATCCTGAATTCTGCATGCCAATCAGGAATAAAAACGTTCTGCTGTGGCATTATTTCTTCGTAAATCCGCTTGTAGGAAGTATCGACAAAGAAATAATTCGGCACATAATCATATGCGTGAAGGTAAGTGCGTGTTGTTTCTGCCGGTTGTGATTTGGTGGGTGAGTCATCGCCGCAACTGATAATACAGAAGCATAATAACAGAATGGCTGCTCTTTTCATTGGAACTCCAATAGTTAGCAATAAATATTATTAATTAAATTTAAATATTAAATATTAGCAGTTAACTATAGAAACTCCAATTGGATAGTTCAGACTAAAATTCAAGACGCTCAAGAAACTTTATATTGTAGATTCACAAGTGTCCGGCTAAAAAGCGGCAAATAGGTTTAAATCAACGATTTCAGCTGCATTTCGGCCTGCATTGTGCCGCTTAGGATATCAGATTGTAAGCAAGCGACATCTATTTAAGATAAATAGCCACGAGTTTTAACTCGTGGAAAAAGATAATAGGGACTAACAATATGGCTCATTTGGCAGTATTAAGATGGATTCCGGGTTCCCGATAGCGGGATTTCGCTGGGCTCAACAAGTCCGGAATGACAATCGTTAATATTAAATCTTACTAAATCAATAATTGTATCCATAATAGAACAATATGGGCCAAAAAGGAGCTTGCTACTATGATTATCGCGATTTGGATGCTTTTTAACCAGACACTTGTGAATCTACAATAGAACAGGAAGAATAATGTCTATTCAGTAGTGTCCGGTTAAAAAGCAGTGAATAATTGGTAATCA
>JAJRTW010000168.1 GCA_024278075.1 Bacteroidota bacterium
AGCAAAGCGAGCAGGGGGTTGTCCTACAATCTGCAAGGCATAAGGGCATAATAAATCCATTTCCTTGCACTTACTAATTGAATAGTTTTCGTAATTACTATAACAATAAACAGTTAGTACTTTTTGAGGGCAATCTAAATATATATGTGTAGTGGCAGGTGCTCCCAATCCGCAAGTTTATCGGCGAGTCAAAACCCGCGGCTGTTGTTGTCGAATTCATAAATGCGATTAAACGCCGGCGAATCAGTACTGATTTATCAGACACCGCAGTGCGGCAAAATCAGGAATGGATTCGATAAGACAAATAATTATTCGTTATTATTTTGATATGAGGGCGGTGCGGCTGTATCTGCTTGGGAGCAAAGCACTTATGAGCATGTTTAATCTTGCTGAAAATTAAAAAAACGTTGGTTATTTCAAGAATTAGCCATATATTAGTGTTCTTATGCAAAACGCAGATAATATATTATTTTTTGACGATAAATAGCGGAGGAATTTAATTGAGAAAGAATCTTGGTAAAATTCTGCTTATTGTTTTACCAATAATCGCAGCGGTTCTTATGCTTTTGCCTACATACCAGGCAGAGAGTTTAAAAGATAAGGAAAATGCCGCACTTAGCGAAGCTGAGGAACTTGCCCAATCCGGCGAGGAGATGGCAAAAGCAGATTCTGTTGCAAGAATGGATGAATTCTATAATGCTTACGGCGAGGATTTGCAAAGTGCAAAAAATAAGGCCCTGAAGTTGGGGCTGGACCTTCGCGGCGGTATGTATGTTACCCTTGAAGTTGACGTAGTTAGATTAATCAGAGAATCGGCTATAAAAGAAACGCTGGACGATACTTTCGATCAGGTGCTGGAAAAAACAAGAGAAGATGAACTAACATCCGACGAGTCTACGTTAGATATATTCCTTAGAAACTTCGACGAAATTGCAAAGCCAAAGGGGAAATCATTAATTTCATATTTCGATGTTATTGATTTCAAAGATGCTTCCGAGGAAAAAATAGTCGAAAGGCTGGAAGAAAATGCTACTCAGGCTATCGAACAGGCGCAGGAGGTTATTCGCCAAAGAATTGACAAGTACGGAGTATCGGAACCGAATATCCAAAAGCAGGGCGCACGAAGAATTCTTCTTGAATTGCCCGGAGTAACAAATGAAACAGAGATGCGGAATTTGCTCCAAACAACTGCCCGCCTCGAATTCAAATTATTGAGAAATAATCAGGACATTGTCAAAGCCTTCTATAAAATCGACAAACTTCTTAGCAATCAAGCGAAAAGAAGAAAAGGCGAACTTGTGGAAGAAACCGCTGCATTAGTGTCAGATACGACAGTTTCGGAAACAACCGGTGAGGCAATAACAATTGAAGCAGATGGCGAGGTAACAGAAACCGTTACCGATTCGGTGAATATTGAAACCACCGAAGATGCCGCCGGAGATTCGGCTGACATTATTGCAGATGATACCGCTGCTGGTTCGGCAGATGTGGCTAAGGCAGATCCAAATGATCCTTATGCAGGATTGACAGACGAGGAGAAGCAGGATAAATATCTGGCCGACCATCCGTTTACTTCGCTTTTTGTCTCCTATTTTAGCCCCGGCGAGAAGCAAGACCCCGTGCAAGTATCCTATATCTCGGACGAATTCCCGGATGGCGAATATTTCTTTAGGATATACAAGGAAATGCTAGACAAATTCGAAGGGATTTTGGAAAGGGCTGAAGTTAAGGCGATGATCCCCTATGATATTCAGATTGCAGTATCTGCAAAGCCTGACGCCAGAATGAAAAAAGCAAATCAGGTTGAAATTCTTGATATATATGCCCTGAAAGCCGAACCGGAACTAACCGGCGATGTTATCACTGATGCCCGTGTGGATTTCGACCCTGCTACCAATACGCCAACAGTTAGCATGACGATGAATGCCGATGGCACAGAGCGCTGGGCTGTGATAACCGGTGCTAATCTGAAGAAAAGAATAGCAATTGTCCTTGACGACAGGGTATATTCAGCCCCAACGGTGCAAAGCCGTATTACGGGCGGTTCATCGCAGATTACCGGCATGGGCAACATCGACGAAGCCAACTTGCTGAAGATAGTTCTTAAAGCCGGCGCCCTGAAAGCTCCGGTTCAGATTATCGAAGAGCGGATAATCGGGCCCTCGCTTGGCAGGGATTCGATCATTAGCGGCCTCAATGCCAGTGCATTGGCCTTTGTCCTGGTAATGATTTATATGGCAGTATATTATGGCAAGGGCGGAATGGTAGCGGATTTTGCCATACTTCTGAATGTTGTTCTAATTATATCAGTTCTTTCGGCATTCAACGGCACGCTTACTTTGCCGGGCATAGCTGGGATAATCCTTACAATAGGCATGGCGGTGGATGCCAATATCCTGATATTTGAACGTATCAGGGAGGAATTGGCAAAAGGGCGTTCATTGCGGTCGGCTATCGACGAAGGATTTAGCAAAGCCCTAAGCGCCATTCTCGATTCTAACATAACAACCGGCATTACCGGCATAATCCTGTTCTACTTTGGCAGCGGCCCCATTCAGGGGTTTGCGCTAACATTGATTATTGGAATATTCGGTACATTGTTTACCGGAATAATGGTCTCAAGGGCAGTAATTGAATTATCGATCTCGGGTGGGGCATCTCACTTCGGATTCGGTCAACCAAAAACGATTCAGGGATAATAAAAAAGGAAATAAAGAATGCAGTATTTTCATGGAACCAATATAGATTTTGTCGGCAAAAGGCAAATTTTCTTTATTGTTTCGTCATTGATAATAATCTCAGGTATTTTAGCCACATTTGTTTTATCGCCCGTATATAGTATTGATTTCGAGGGCGGTACGGAAATAGCGGTAAAGTTTGATGAGCCGGTGGATACGGAAGAATTAAGAGACATTGTCGACAAAGCAGGATTTCCCGGAAGCGAGATTAAGTCCTTCGGAGCCGACAATCAGTTTTTGATTAGAATTAAGACCTTCGGCGGCTCGCAAGAAAAAATCAAAAGCGCTTTGGCAAACAGTTTTGCTTCTTTTGATATTGATGAAGATATATTGAAGGAAGATACGGTGGGGCCAAAGATTGGCGGGGAGTTGCGAGGGCAGGCCTTCCTTGCGATTATCCTTTCGGTTTTTGCCATATTGATATACATAGCCTTTAGGTTCGAGTTCGTTTTCGGGCTTGGAGCCGTTGCCGCATTGATTCACGATGTGGTTGTGACTTTCTCGATAATTGTGATTATTCACCATCTTGGCTGGGTCAACCTTGAGATCAACCAGGCCATACTTGCCGGAATGCTTACTGTGATTGGTTTCTCGATTAACGATACTGTGATTATTTTCGACAGGATTCGTGAGAATCGCGAACGCCATAAAGGCATGAATTTTATTAAGATGATAAACCTAAGCATCAACGAAACTCTAAGCCGTACCGTGAATACAGTGCTAACGGCCGTATTGGTATTGCTTACAATAGTGATACTTGGCGGGCCGGTGCTGCGCGGATTTGCATTCACCATGCTTGTCGGTATCATTACGGGTACTTATTCATCCATTTACATTGCAAGTTCTTTCGTTATATGGTATCTTGAGAAAGTTAAGAAAGTGAAGCTCGACAAAGGGTTTTCCAAGGCAGAATCTTCGTCGGCAGTAAGAACATAAATAGATAGTATAGAATATTTTATTTTGTAAAGTAATTATCTACAAGAAAATGCAGGATAATAATGCTTACGGACACAGGATTCTGGGCGATGATAATAACATTGCCCTGATAGAGCTTAATGCCAATGTCATGGGAGGCCACGATGCGCTTGCATTCACTTCGAAATTGCAGGAGTTGGCCGGTGAAGCACCAAAGGGGGTAATAGTCGATTTGCATAATGTTGCGCTGATGAACAGTTCCGGGCTCGGGATGTTAGTAAGCGGGATGTCAACATTACGGAAACATAATGTGCCGATGTATCTTGCCGCCGCACCTGCAAAAGTGTATATGTTGCTGGAGATGACCCATCTCAACAAAGTATTTCAAATCTTTGATACGGTTGAGGATGCGATTAATTCATGTTGAGAGATATTAAAAAAAGAATTTTATTGCTCCGGTGAATGTCGGGGCATTTTTTTTGCGAAAGTAGCCGAGCCACTTTGTGTGAATTATTCCCCGAACCGAAGGCTGTGGCTAATAATTATCATGTTGCGTAATATGAATTCTTAATTGATAATTCGAAATCGTTAATTCTTAATTAATTATATGGATTGGGTATTGAAATGAGCGTGACTCTAATTGTGGGTGCTCAATGGGGAGACGAGGGCAAGGGGAAGATAGTCGACCTGCTTAGCCAGGGTGCGTCAATGGTTGCACGCTACCAGGGCGGTGCTAATGCCGGCCATACTATCGTATTTGACGGCAAACAGTATATTTTGCATTTGATCCCCTCCGGCATTCTCAACCCCGGGGTTAAATGTATAATTGGCAACGGAGTGGTGATAGACCCTGTTGCACTCATTGACGAAATCAAAATGATCGAAGAGCATGGCATCGATGTGAAAGGCAGGTTGTTCATCAGCCATAAAGCCCACCTGATTATGCCTTACCATAAATTATTAGACCAGGCGCGTGAATCGGCTCAGGGGGGTGAAGCAATCGGGACAACAGGCAGGGGCATCGGCCCGGCCTATATCGACAAGGCTCGCAGGGTGGGAATTCGAATCGTCGACCTATTAGACCGCCCTAATTTCGAAGCCAAGCTCAGGGTCAATCTCAATGAAAAGAATGAAGTTCTGAAGAAAATCTACGACTTCGAACAGTTAGATGTGGATTTAATCGTTGAGACCTATCTCGATTTTGACAAAATGATTGACCCCTATGTAAAGGACACTACCCTTCTTATCAACAAAGCAATTAAGGACAACGAAAAAGTTATTGTCGAAGGAGCCCAGGGGGCGCTGTTGGACATTGACCATGGCACCTACCCGTTCGTGACCAGTTCGAACCCAACCTCGGGCGGGGCCTGCACCGGTTTGGGTATAGCCCCGAATACGATTACTAATATCGTTGGGATTGTAAAGGCCTACTGCACACGGGTTGGCAACGGGCCGTTCCCCACCGAACTTCATGATTCGGTTGGCGACAAGCTGCGACGGTGCGGCGCTGAATTTGGCGCTACCACCGGCCGGCCAAGAAGATGCGGATGGCTCGATTTAGTTGCGCTCAGATACTCAGTAATGATTAACGGAATTAAAGATATTGCACTTACGAAACTTGATATACTCGACAGTTTTGCCGAGATAAAAGTTTGCACTGAGTATGAAGTAGGCGGAAAAAAACTGAAGAGTTTCCCGGCGGATTCGAACACATTGGAAAATATCACTCCCGTATATAAAACCCTGAAAGGATGGAACCAATCGATGGCCAAAAAGAAAAGTTTTGATCAGTTGCCGCCGGAAGCCATGGAGTACATTAGGTTTATCGAAGGCTTTACCGGTGCCGAAGTTAAAATTGTTTCCCTAAGCCCCGACCGTAAGGATACGATAATGAAAGGTTAGTAATTATTCCTTGATTGAGGATAATGAATGCAGATTTGAATGTGAAATCCATAGCTACGCTTTTATTGAATTCGGACAACCAAATAATTACTTTCTGGTATTATTAAAAATAGTTGCTAAAGAATCTTATTCTTTTCTTGGCTTTGCAAACCGAACACCATCAAGACTTCACTATCCAGTCCTGAATGGTACTTAATTCCATCGGGGAATAAACGCTGTCGTAGCCTGGCTTGGGGGTGATTGTATATTGGTATATCTCGCCCAATCCCGTCGAGATAGGAGCCATAAAAGGTTCGCCAAACCCTAGTGTCGTGTCAAGCATACTATGCCGGTTCATTTAAGCTGCCATTCTGAACGAAGCCATCTATGGCCAGCCATCTATGGCCAGCCATCTATGACCAGCCATCTATGACCAGCCACTTGTGGCACAGTGAAGAATCCAGTATTCACAGGCTATTTGGATGTATCAAAATGGATTCCGGATTCCCGATAGCGGGATTACTTCCCAATACGGGAATTCGCTGGGCTCAACAAGTCCGAAATGACATGAATTATTAGTTTATTCTGCAAAATCCAAATCATATCTAAAACAGCTCCATACAGAGCAAAACGTAGTTGATAACAATGATTCGGCCTACTCTGCTACTTTTTAACCGTACACTACTGCTTCGCAATAACGAAATAAACTGCGGGAAATCGCAAATCCAACCAACCGGGGAGATTGGCCCGGGCGAGTGAATTGAAAGCGATAATCATCCACAAGACAAGGCAACAGGCAATCGAATAACTATCCATAAGTTGGCAAGCCGGCCGCTAACAATCTATTTCCGGGGTTGGGTTTCCGATTCCACCCTCTTAATTTCAGCAATCAAAGCAGAGGTAAACCGCAAATAATTATCGGCATGTTCGCCGGCCAATGTCGCCCTTTCCAATAGGTTCAAAGCATTCTTCCCTATCAACATCGGCATCGGCACTTCCATTATATCTTCGGCTTTCATATTCGCTTTAGCAGCTTTATTTATAGCCTCAAGAAGTATTCCCTTCACCTCCATAAAAGCTGGAACTTCTCTGCCTTGTAATTCGATTGTGTTCAAAGTCTGTATAGCAAATTGTATGTCGGTTACTACAAATTTAGGGTTGATGTTTATTGGATTCCCATTTTGACCGCTCTGAGCTGCCAAAGATGAAGTAATGGAAGCTGTGCATAGGAATATAAGGAATAACCGCTTCAACAATTTCATGTTCATAATAAAACTCGCCGTATTGATTGATAAAAAAAATGTTATACTATTAGATTCATAAATTACACAATCAAAAAGTTTGAGATTAATAGCAACTTAAATAATTTGATTCTTACTCACAGTTTTCCGTTCTGACGGTTGTTACAACCGGCAATTAGGGATATAGGAGCACGACATGTAGTGCCCTGACACTTTAATAAATTTGTCATTTGCAACATACGATAACAAGTCATATTAATCAGGTACATATTATGAATGTTAGTCATTTTGTTAGCCTGACACTACTGAAGCTAAATATCAAACGAAAGGCTGAATCTTTGCAGAGTAGCCGCCGAGCCGTATCTTGCCAGCGCAAAATCGAAAGTCAGTTCGTCCACTTTAATTCCCAGCCCGCCGGAAATGCCGGACAACCCCTTGTCCGACGATGGCGATGCGAAAATCCTGACCTGATTGTCATAACCAAGCCGCAGCTGTATATATTTCCCTATTTGAAGTTCGCCACCAATTGAAAAATTTCTGAATCTGCTGAAAAACTCATTTTCCTGGTCCCCAAGATGGTGGAATGTGAAATTCATCAGCAAGGGCAGCCCTCTCAGCCTATGGTTAATCCCCGCTCTAATATCAGTCGGCAAATCCTCGCTAACACCATCGAGTGTGGATAGTTGCATACCGGAATGAAGCACCGATACTCCAATGTTGGTCCGTTCGTCCGGCAACCTATACAAAATACCCACGTCAACAGCTATGGCAGTAGAGCTGTACTGTTCCAGGTTCATATAAAGAAATTTCAGAGTCACTCCGTAATACAATCTCGTGTCGAGGTCGTTCGAATAGCTAATGCCCAAAGACAGGTCATTGCCACTGAAAGTCCTACCATCGCGATTGCCCAATTCATCGGCATAGTTAAAAGACCCGTTGCTTGTGTAATTAATCGACCCGGCAAAAATTCCATCTTCTTCGGTTGGAATAATATAGGTTGCATTACCGGAATTAATATCCAATACGTGCTTAAGGAAAGTAACCGACACAGGTTTGTCATCTACTGTGGAGATGGTGGCCGGATTGTAGAAAAGGGCTGAGGCATCATTTGTTACCGAAACGAAAGCTCCCGACAGGCCGGCAGCCCGTGCTCCGGCCACGTAACGTAGGAATTGATATGGAGATTGTGAAAATAAATTCGAATTATAGCTTAGAAATATAACCAGTATTAATGATATTCTTAGTGCTTTCATTAATTGAAATTCCTTATGTTATCAACTATTTAATCCCTCATTGTGGGTTTAATTCCCTACCGCTTGCGGCGATTATTAAATTTTGTATTATATTCACACCCCGCTGCTTGCGGCGGGATAGTTCACTTAAATAGTTACTGTGGTCTCATAGGCCGGGTAAAAATCATTTGACGTAATTGGCAATAATTTCCATGAACATGGCAGGCGGTTTTACCGGTTTCATAGTGTCCGCCTTCATAAAAATATGCTCCGTATGCCCTTTTGCAATTGTCGTATCACTACGAAAAATATTATATTCGAACTTAAGCGTAGGCTTCCTTTCCAATGCAAGTTTAGCATTGACGGATAAAATATCATCATAATAAGCCGGATTGATATACCTTGCCTTGGCTTCAACAAGTGGCAGCAGGAATCCGTTTTTTTCAACTTCAACATAGGGCAAACCGAAGCTGCGCATTAATTCCGTCCGGCCAATTTCAAAGAATGTGAAGTAATTCCCGTTGTACACCACACCCATTTTATCGGTGTCGGCATAGCGGATTCGGATATCTGTTGTATGCTGGATTATTTTAATCTTTTGTACCATTTATCAATTGATCGTGTAATGAATAATTATTATTAACGCCTAATACAGTTCATTCAACAACAATCTGATTGTATTTCGTATTTTGTTTTAGTCATGTGGCTTATTCAATATTGCCAACTGTTGTGTTATGCGTACTATGTCATTGCCGTGAAAACGGGAATCCATTATTCCATGCACTATCTAACTATAAAAAGATGGATTCCGGCTCTACGGCCGGAATGACAAATAAAATGATCTGTCATAATTAGATTAACAAACCATGAACCAAATATTAAGTGAACAGTATTATTATTAACCCTAATTCCTTTGGAATCACTTCTTTTGTAAATTGGGTATATAAGTCTCCATTTTTCAAAGGGAATTTATAGGGCTTCCCTTATCTTCTTCATTGCTAACTGCATAATTCCTAATTCTTATTTTTCAATTCCTAATTCTTATTTTTCAATTCCTAATTCTCAATCGTTTATTTTAGAAAACAAATCCAACAGCCTGCCAAAGTCGTCCTTGGAGAAGAAATCGAATTCAATGCTTCCGCTCTCCTCGGTTTTGGCTTTTATGCGCACTTCGGTTCCGTATAATTGCCTCAGCTTGTCTTCGGAATGCTCTAAATTGAGCTTGGTTTCTTTGCTGATAATTTCTTTTCTACGTTTATCCTTTTTCTTGTCCGAAGCCGTTAAACCTTTCGATTCAATTTCCTTGACAATTGTTTCGGTTTCGCGTACCGACATCCCTTTGTCCAGCACCTCAGCCCATAGCTGCAATATTTGCCTTTCATCGGAGATGCCCAGCAACGCCCTGGCATGCCCCATCGATAGGTCGCGGTTGCGAAGACTTTCATGCACTTTGTCCGGCAGCCTCAATAACCTAAGGAAATTGGCAACGGTCGACCTTTTTTTGCCAACTTTTGCCGCCACTTCTTCCTGAGATAATGAATATTCTTCAATCAATTGCTTGTATCCATAGGCGATTTCCACGGGGTTCAGGTCTTCGCGCTGCACGTTCTCGATTAATGCAATTATCAACGTATCACTATCATTTACGTCAAGAATAAATACCGGCATTTCCTCCAAGCCAGCCGCTATGGATGCCCTTAGCCTTCGCTCGCCTGCAATCAGTTCATAGCCATTGATGTCGCGGCGAACCGTGATAGGTTGAATAATTCCATGCTCCTCAATGGATTTTCTAAGGTCATCGAGGGCGATTTCGTCGAAATCCTGGCGCGGCTGGTATGGGTTTTGGTGGATTCGGGAAATATCAACCACGGCAAAGCTGCCGCCTTGGTGGCCTTCCTCTTCCTGCGGCGTAATATTGAATCCCTTTTCTTTCGAGAATTCGATGGAAGGAAGCAATGCCCCTAACCCTTTTCCAAGGCCTTGTGTTATTTTTTTTGTCATATTAATAATTTATCATAACTAATACAGTAGTGTCCGGTTAATAAGAATAAGAATTCTTAAATATATGCCGATATCAATATACAGTCATCCTGAGATACAGTCATCCTGAGATACAGTCATCCTGAGATACAGTCATCCTGAGATACAGTCATCCTGAGATACAGTCATCCTGAGATACAGTCATCCTGAGATACAGTCATCC
>JAJRTW010000169.1 GCA_024278075.1 Bacteroidota bacterium
AGCAAAGCGAGCAGGGGGTTGTCCTACAATCTGCAAGGCATAAGGGCATAATAAATCCATTTCCTTGCACTTTCTAATTGAATAGTTTTCGTAATTACTATAACAATAAACAGTTAGTACTTTTTGAGGGCAATCTAAGTATATTTAGCTCATGGCCAAATTCCGGTTTGGGAATGCAATCTTCCCCACGAATCTCTGTTTTGCTAACGATTAAGAGAAATATTTTGCATAGGGGAACCTGGCAATAAGTTCGTTAAAGCAACAATCTTAATAGTTAGAAGCGTTTTATGGATTTGGTTCCTGCGGCTTTATTCCTGATTGCCCGGGGATGCAATGCAAAACGCTGTCAATACCGGATTTTCGATAGTGATATATTCGGTAAAACTCTAATTATTAACCGAACACTACTGGCCTGAATTATGAAAAGCTATAAAATAGGAGTCGATAACTACAGTTTGCAGCCCTTAGGCCTATCTCCGCTCGAACAGTTGCGATGGGCAAAAGGCCACGGGGCGGCGGGAGTTGCTTTTTCGGGTATAGAGCCTCTTTTCCACAACCTGATTGACAATCATTATCTGAAAAGCCTATCTGAATATGCTGCCGCAAATGATATGTATATGGAGTGGGGCGGGGGCCAGCACATTCCTCGGGATATGAATTCATGGGCACGAAAGGACTTGTTCGATAGCAATAAAAAAGCCGCCGGCGAAGCAAATATTATAGGTGCTAAAGTTCTCCGCTCTTGCTCCGGCGGGTTGATGAGATGGAAGGACAGCAGCCCACCGACCGAGGCTCTTCTACGCGAAACTGCCGAAGCCATAAAGCTCCAAAAGCAGATGCTAATAGATAATAATGTTATATTGGCCATTGAAACACATTTCGAATTTACTACTTTCGAGCTGCTCAGAATATTTGAAATGAGCGAAGCCGCACCGGGTGAATACCTCGGCATCTGCTTGGATACGATGAATCTGATGACTATGCTGGAATTCCCTGCGGCAGCTACCGAAAGGGTATTGCCCTGGGTAGTATCGACGCATATCAAAGATGGCGGATTGATTCAAACCGCCGAAGGATTTACAACGTTCCCGGCGGCAATTGGGAAAGGCGTGATAGGTATTAAATATATTGTACAATTGCTTGATACTTTATCGCGGAATATAAACCTGTCGATTGAAAGCCATGGCGGGAAATTCCACCTGCCGGTTTATTATCAGCCGTTTTTGTCAAAATTCCCTGACCTAACGGTGCAGGAATTGATGAAGCTCGTGGAATTAGCTTGCAAGACTAAAGAGAAGATGGACAGTGCCGAAATTGCAATCACCGACAGGGGCCAATGGCCGGAGATTTGCGAGGAAAGGGTAATCAGCGATATTGAGTCATTAAAGACAATATTGCAATCTTAACAATAATTCTCCATTTTTCCCGGCAGCCATGATTTGGATTATACTTCAAATGTAGATTAATAGTGATGGCAGCAAAGCAGGGATGATTGTAATGAAGTAATAACCCGTAATATTCTCAGTATATATCAGACAGTATAAATAATAATAGACATTATGATTTAATAAATGTCACAGCACAAGCAATTTACATATAAAACTTCTGGCGAACTTCTGAGCAAGGCTTCTAAACTTGGCATAGAATTGCCATTCAGCGAAAATATTGACCCATTGTTCGAACCTGCGGTGGTATCGGGCAGGAAAATTCCCAATAGGATAGCTGTTCAGCCCATGGAAGGATTCGACAGCTACCCGGACGGGGCACCCGGCGAATTGGCCTTTCGGCGGTACAAGCGATATGCTCAAGGCGGGTCAGGCCTGATCTGGTTCGAAGCAACGAGCGTGAATCACAACGGAAGGTCAAACCCAAGGCAATTATTGCTGTCGTCCGCTACTTCCGGCGAGTTCAAACGCCTTGTTGATATTACTAAGAATTTGGCCTATAGAGAATTCGGCTACGGCCACGAGCCGTTTCTTGTACTCCAATTGACTCATTCCGGACGGTACAGCGCCCCGGCCGGCAATCCCGAACCGCTTGCTGCATGCCTGAATCCCCACCTTGATATGCGGTTCGACGGAGTCAAAGTATTATGCGACAATGACCTCGATAAATTGCAAGAGGATTATATTAATGCAGCCCGGCTGGCTTCCGATGCGGGGTTCGATGCGGTGGATATTAAGGCATGCCATGGCTACTTGGTACACGATTTATTGTCTTCATTTACTCGAAAAAATAGTAAATACGGCGGTGAACAGCTCCAAAACAGGGCAGGGTTCTTACTTGAAATTATTGAAAAAATTAAAGTTGAAGTCCCGGGAATGGTTTTGGCAGTCCGGTTAAATCTATATGACGGGCTGCCTTATCCCCACGGTTTTGGCACGAAAAAGGACAGTTCGGCGGAGCCTGATCTGTCAGAACTAATGGAATTAATTCGGATGCTGACAACTGCCGGCGTGGAGATAATCAATGGTACCCTTGGCATTCCATACGCAGCTCCCCATATTGGTCGGCCTTATGACAAAGCTTTGCCAGGCGATCCCCCACCCCAGGAGCATCCGCTTGAAGGTATTTCGCGATTCATTAATACTACCGAGGAAGTACAAATATACTTTGACAATTTACCAGTTGTTGGTTCTGGCTATTCTTGGCTCAGGCAGTTTTATCCTAACGTTGGAGCAGAAGTTTTGAGGAGAAAAGGGGCTTCATTTATAGGCCTGGGCAGGGCTTCGTTCGCCTATCCGCATGGGCCGAAGGATTTAATGGACAGAGGGTTGCTCGATGTAAAAAAAGTCTGTATAGCCTGTTCAAAATGCACCGAGATGATGCGGCATAATCAAATAAGCGGGTGTGTTACCAGAGACATTGAAATCTATGCTAAGGAATATAATAATATACGATTATAAAATAATAATATGCACTGTGGCAAAATAAATATTGAATATAATTCTAATACATTTGAGCTCCCTTATGTGGAAATCAACACGCTGATCATTGGTAGCGGAGCGGCCGCACTGAATGCGGCAGTCCAATTGTACAATAAAGGTGTAACAAATATCGCAATCGCAACTGATAATTGGGGCGGCGGAACATCAAATAACGCCGGCTCGGACAAACAGACTTATTACAAATTATCCCTTGCCGGCAAAGAGATGGATTCGCCCTATGCCATGGCTTCAGACCTTTTTTGGGGAGGCTGTATGCACGGCGATATTGCACTTTGCGAGGCGCATCACTCTGCCGAATCCTTCTACAATCTGGTTAATATAGGGGTGCCATTCCCGCATGATAAGTATGGCGGCTATACCGGGTATAAAACTGACAACGATTCACGGGCGAGAGGCACATCTGCCGGCCCGCTTACTTCTCACCTCATGTTTCAAAAGCTTGCAAAGGAAGTAATCAAAAGGGGAATCCCCGTTTTTAACAATCACGAAGTAGTGGAATTGCTGGTAAATAGGAGCGGAGTAGGGAAAAAAGTAATAGGTGCAATTGCTATAAACAAAAAGGAAGCAAATGCAAATAATT
The DNA here is from genome assembly GCA_024278075.1 of Bacteroidota bacterium. Lineage (GTDB taxonomy): Bacteria > Bacteroidota > Ignavibacteria > Kapaibacteriales > UBA2268 > JAJRTW01. The sequence goes on from JAJRTW010000169.1 coordinate 3,529, forward strand.
ATGGCTATATCATCTTTAATTCAACTAATATTTTACTATGCACCGGAGGGCCGGCGGGGATGTACAAATGGCCTGTGTATCCCGAGAGCCAAACGGGATCAACCGGATTAGCCCTGAAAATTGGTGCTGTAGCTCAAAACCTAACTGAATCTCAATTTGGTTTGGGGTCGGTTAAGTTCAGATGGAATGTGTCAGGGTCATACCAGCAGGCTATCCCGAGGTACGTATCGACTGATAAGGATGGAAATGATGAACGGGAATTCCTGAATGATTCATTCGCCAGTGCAGAATCACTTGTAAATGCAATATTTCTAAAAGGTTATCAATGGCCATTCAATGCCGTAAGGATCAAAAATGACGGGTCATCCCTGATTGATATACTTGTGCATCGGGAGACTGTTAAAAAGGGCAGGCGAGTATTCCTTGACTTTACGCACAATCTTTTTGATATTTATTGCAGGCCTAATTCCAATGTTAAATTAAAATATGATACTAAATTTCATCTTTCCCTGCTTAATGACGAGGCATACGGCTATCTTGAAAAATCAAATGCTTTGGGCCGGCTGCCGATAGAGAGGCTAAATGAATTGAACCGGCCGGCTATTGATTTATATAAGAATAACGGGATTGATATTGAGAGGGAATATCTCGAAATTGCCGTTTGTGCACAACATTGTAATGGCGGATTGAAAGGGAATATTTGGTGGGAATCCAATATCAAAAACCTATTTCCGATAGGTGAGGTTGCCGGAACGCATGGAGTTAACAGGCCGGGCGGGGCTTCGCTTAATGCAGGGCAAGTTGGCGGTATCCGGGCTGCTATGTATATTTCTGAAAACTATAATAGTCCGCCGCATGAAAAAGAATATTTTCTTGAGTTGGCAATGGAGCAAATATCTGATACTTTATCGTTTGCAGACAAGATTATTCGAAAGGATTCGAATAGCTCAGATTCTAAAACGATCGATAATAGTAAATCGGAAAGAGTCTCTATACAAGACAGCCTTGAGGACATTCGCCTGCGAATGTCTGCGTCAGGTTCGCATATCCGGAACAAAGATGGAGTAAGAAAGGCACTAATGGAGGCATGGAAGCAATTCACTCTATTAAAAGATAATGTGACATTACAATCTTCGAGGTCCCTTGCAAATGTATATAAACTATATGACATCTGCCTCACCCATATTGTATATCTCGAAGCTATTATGGAATATCTTGACAAAGACGGAAAGAGCAGAGGCTCATTTATTATCACCAACAGTGACAATGAACTCGACTTTGATCTAAAATCTATAAGCGATTTCGTGTCAAATAATATACAAGAGATATGGTTAGATAATAATATGTCAGTCAAAATAAGATGGGTGGATGTCCGTCCCATACCGGACGATGATGTTTGGTTCGAGAGTGTATGGAGGGATTTCCGCGATGGTAAAATTATTCAGTAATGGGTACTATTATGCATGGGGATAACAATTTAGATTCTAATAATAGCAGCACGAATATTAAAGAAACCTATAGCGGCAAAGCGGCCATAGTAACAGGAGCAAGCAGGGGGATAGGCAGAGCTATTGCTATAGGCCTGGCCAAAGCAGGCTATAATATTGCAGGTGTGGGAAGAAAGGTAAAATCAGATAATTCCGGCCAGGGATTAATTGAGATGCAATGTGAAATTGAATCTCAGGGCGTAGATTTCCTGCCTTTGCAGATGGATATAGCAGACATTTGCAGGCATAAATCTGTAGTTGCTGATGTAATAAATAAATTTGGCAGGATAGACATATTGGTCAATAATGCCGGAATTGCTCCTGCCGAAAGGAAGGACGTCCTCGAAACTACGGTTGAAAGCTACAATACGGTAATGAACGTTAATCTAAGGGGTGCATTTTTTCTGACACAGATAGTTTCAAATATAATGATAAACCATAAAGAAAAATGCAATGACTATTGTCCCAAAATCATATTTATTACTTCAATATCTGCTAAGATTCCCTCTACTAACAGGGCGGAATACTGCATGTCGAAAGCTGGCCTGAGCATGGCCGCAAAATTATTTGCCGACAGGCTTGCAGGAGAGGGAATCAATGTATATGAGATACGCCCGGGGATTATCGAAACCGATATGACTGCCGGTGTAAAAGATAAGTACGACAAAATGATCGCTGCCGGACTAATTCCACAGGGCCGATGGGGGCTGCCGCAGGATGTTGCTAAGGTTGTAAATGCCATAGCCAGTGGGAGTTTGGACTATTCGGCCGGCGGCATAATTGATGTGAGCGGCGGGATGAATATCGGCAGGCTGTAGCTTGTGACTGGCAAGGCTACTATTTATTGCTATTTTAAATTGCTGAAATTAAATAAAGAGCAAAGCTCACAAAAACACAAAGCTGACCCCGAATTTGACCGAATCAAAGCTAATGGGCGCATCCGAAGCAAATGGCCAATTCATCTGGTTTCTCCTTAACTCATAGAGAATAAGCGACATAGAGGATTTGTATACGAAACTAAGCAATGGCCAGAACTCACCAAAGCGCTCCTTCAAGTCATCCTCAAAAACATCTATCCACCGCTGCACGATATTATCCACCATCCAGGCGCCGAATATTTTAAAAGTATTGGATTCGGGGAAAACCAACGTATGACTATAGCCGATGTTCAAATGCAATACGCTGCCAAACCGATAGATAAGGCCGCTGCCGAATTTCGTACCGAATTTCATTTCCTCGTCATATCGCATAATTACTTTATTGTTGCGATCTTTCCTTGCATCAAGTTCAAAATCAATGCTCGACCATGTGATTGCCCCGTCATGGTAGAACATGAATGCCCTGTTGCCGCCAAGTTCATAGCCATAGCCATTGCGGAGGCCAAAGCCAAATCGCCATGTGTCGGTGGTCAGGCCTTCCGGCGTCTGCTCGCCCGGCTTGAAGTGTGAAGAGATGTTGCTCAACATTACATACTCGGACGAATGGTAGATCACTCCCGGAATATTTACCTTGTCGTTCATTCTGAAGAATCCATATAAAAACTCCGAAGCATAAGCCGGAGCAAGGGCTTCGTCGAATACTGCCGACGGGAAATTAGGCTGCGTCAGCCCATAGGAGAGATCCATAATATTCTCATTCTTCACATATTTCGGCTTCTTGTAAAGGCCCTCTATGAATTTCTCGAAGGCCGATTTGGTGGAATCACGCGAGCCACTTGCACCAACCGGATTAGCGCAAAGAAACAATAATATGATAATCATAAGTGAAGATTGTAGCAAAGCAAAGCCAATAATTAGTTATTTGTGCCTTTGAGATTCTAAGAGTTGACGAATGATCGATGGCAATATTAATTAAGAAGGATAATGCATAAAGCAAGCCTCGGGCTTCTCGCCTGATGCAGCATCCTCCCTTTTCAGCTTTGATTTAACCCCAACTTTTGGTAATTTTAGTCCGTATGGCAAATCCAATTACAAAATAATCAAAACATTATGATAATATAGCGAAAAGGAACCTTATGCCTATTCCCGAATTAAACGCAATATTGACGCAAAAAGTAGAAGTAGCGCCCGGATTGGGCATTTTCAGCGTCAAACCCATCGGTTGGGAATTGCCCGATTTCAAACCCGGGCAGTTCACCGTAGTAGGGCTGCCACCAAGCGCCAAAAGGTTCGAGTATTCCGACCCGGAAGCAACTGAACTGCCGCAAGATAAGCTAATCAAACGCGCTTACTCGATCGCTTCCGGCTCAATCGAGAAGGATCATCTGGAATTCTACGTCCGATTGGTGCATAGCGGCGGCCTGACTCCCCGCCTGTTCGCCATGAAGAATGGAGATAGGCTCTGGCTCTCGCCAAAAATCACCGGAATGTTCACTCTCGACAAGGTGCCGGCGGATAAGAACATCATTTTCTTCTCGACCGGAACCGGAATCGCGCCCTACATGAGTATGCTCCGAAGTAGCGTAATCGTAACAGAGCAAAGGAATTACGCCGTCGTCCACGGGGCGATGAATTCATGGGATCTCGGCTATCGCTCCGAACTTCTGACCATCGAAAGAATCTGCCCGAACTTCAAATATTTCCCTATCATAAGCAATCCCGAGAAGGAACCGATGGCTTGGGATGGTCCGGTGGGATTTGTCCAAAGAATATGGGACAAAAAACTGATTCAAAAGAAATGGGACATGGAAATCACGCCTGAAAATACGCATATATTCCTCTGCGGCAACCCAAATATGATAGAGGCCATGGTACTCGGATTGGGAACCGATGGTTTCATCGAGCAAACCCGGAAAAGGCCGGGCGCAATTCATCTTGAACGCTTCTGGTAAAATGTTTGTATCTGTTATGATTAATTAATTTTGCTAATGTGCAGTGATTTCTTATTGCTGAATGCACCTCTGACTATAATCTATTCACATTCAGCTATAATCTATTCACATTCAGCTATAATCTATTCACATTCAGCTATAATAAATATTACTATCGTATCGACAAACCTTCATTTATTATCCATAATCATATAATATAAGCCCAGAAATGTTCAACGTAAGGCCGGAAATGTTCAACGTAAGGCCGGAAATGTTCATCGTAAGCCCAGAAATGTTCATCGTAAGGCCGGAAATGTTCAACCGGAGGCATTATTGACTATTTATTAACGTTAGATGAGGATTTCTTATCATTAGATGAGGATTTATCAACGTTAGATGAGGATATATTACCTTTAGATGAGGAAATATTATCATTAGATGAGGATTTCTTATCGTTAGATGAGGATTTCTTATCGTTTGATGAAGAAATATCAACAATTATCGGTAGTGTCCGGTTAAAAATGAGAGACGTTCCTAATTTATACCTAATAATTATGATTTGTCATTGCGGAACTCGTTTCAGAATCCAGTATTTACGTGCTATGTGGCTATATTAAGATGGATTCCGGACGGGGTCCGGAATGA
>JAJRTW010000170.1 GCA_024278075.1 Bacteroidota bacterium
CTGCAAGTCAGGTGTAACACCTGACTTGGCAATGGGTACTAAGCTAATAAAATTGCATCCATAATAGCGCCATTTAGGCCAAAATGAAGCTAATATCAGCGATCCGCACTTTTTGGCTGCTTTTTAACCGGACACTACTGTATTCAGGTTAATATTAAGAATTGCTCTCATTTTTAACCGGACAGTAGTAATATAATATAGTTATTCAGCGGTGATAACCCTCCGGTTTCAACTTCAACTTATAATATTCAACCCGAACATTCGGGTCTTTTTATTAAAGTTGCAAGGTTAAAAGAAGAGGATTTCTAATCCGAATATTGGTATAAGGCGGAAGTTCAACTTGTCCGAAGTTTCAAACTTTGGACAAGTTTACCTAAGATTGGTTTTTGTATTTACAATGATTGGAGTATAATATTGTCAATGATTACAATACGCCGGCCATTAAATATATTTGGGGTATAGCAAATGAAATTAAAAGTAATCATACATGATTCGGAAGAGGGTGGATACTGGGCTGAAGTTCCTGCAATTCCCGGTTGTGCCACACAGGGCGAAACATACGAAGAGCTTATACAAAACATTTATGATGCTGTCGAAGGGTGCCTGTCTGTTGATTTGAAAGATTTTAAGCAAACTTCAAAAGATAAACTTATTGAATTAGCTATATGAGGTCAATTTCAGGAAAACAATTTGCGAAAATACTTGAAAAGAACAACTGGGCTTAAGCAAGAATCAAGGGCAGCCATTATATTTATACTAATGAAGGGGTGAATGAAAGGATTTCTGTCCCGATCCACAGCAACAAAGATCTGAAGAAGGGATTGTTAAGTCATTTTATTAAAGTTGCAGGGTTAAATGAAGAGGATTTCTAATACGAATTTAGGTATGAGGCCGAAAAAGAAAAGAGGCATTACCAAATCGGAATTTGGTAATGAGGCCAAGTATTAAGATTCAACTTATCTAATTCAACTTGTCCGAAGTTCCAAACATCTCAACTTTAGTCTCGCCGTATTTCTTATCAGAAATTATCTTCAGCTCTTCAGGAACGATAATATGCTCCGATATACTATGCTCCAGCACAATAATACCGCCAATTGACAATAACTTCTTTTCAATTATTATGTTCAGCACATCGTTGCAGGTTTTAAGTGCATAAGGGGGATCGGCAAAGATAAGGCCAAAGGCAGCGGATGGCTCTTTGTCGATTGAAGACAAGTATTTTAATGCAGGTTTGGTTACTATACGGTTCGTTTTATTATCAATATTAAATGTCTTCAGTGTATTGCGAATATAATACGATACCTTCCGGCTCTTGTCCACCCAAGTGCAGCTTTCGGCTCCCCTGCTTAAGGCTTCGATGCCCAAAGCACCCGAGCCGGCGAACAAATCCAGCACAGCAATATTTTCATAAGATAATAAATTCGAAAGGGTATTAAAAATCGATTCACGCACGGCATCGGCAGTGGGGCGAATGCCTGCGGCCAGTTTGGCGGGAAACCTCCGGCCTTTGTATATGCCGGCAACAATTCGCATCAATACAGCCTTAGCCTTTCATGGCAGGACGGAATGCAGCCTCCGATGCACGGCGGGAATATGTGCATGGTCCGTGAGCAGTATTCCTTCTCCCGCTGGCTTAATGTCGAATCCATCATACGGAACGCATTCAGCCGCCCGGATTCAAATCCCAGCAGCATCGATGTTTCCCACACAGATAGATATTGATCTTTGGTCAGCCCCGAGCCGAAGAAAAAGGCGGCATCAATTTTGTCGATATGGCTTTCGAGGATTTTTGTTATTTCCGTTTCGCATACTTCGGCCAAAGCCGACGGGCCGGGCAATGCCGTCAATTCATAATATGCCATCTGCCCGCCAACGATTACACTGATGTCAACAAACTGGCTTTGCACACCGAGGAGTGCAATTGTATCGTCGACTCTTTCGGGATAATTGTACAGGAATGCCGAATGCGCATTGAACTGGCTGATCTCAATCTTATCCAAAGGCCTGTTCAAAGGCTTCAGAATATCCGATATGGCGGAGTATATTTGCTTGGGGACGATAACGGCTTTCATCATCTTCTTCTGCTCGTTTCCGGACAGCATCGGCACCATTATTGAAGTAAAATCATCATAATTAAACTGCGGATAGCCTTGCTGAATCTCAAGCTGGAGCAATTGCCGCAAATCATTGGCTTTCATATCCGGGCTGCCGGGGAATTGTGTAACCAGCACAGATTCGGCTGGGATTGTGGCAGAAAGCCTGCCGCCTGCAAAATTAATTTCTCTAAGAATTTCCTCTAATTCAACTATGCCCTGTCTTGAAGTATCGCTATCGATATTCTCGAGGTCAACCCTGCTTCTTGTAGAATTAACGTGTTTAAGGCTCAGGCCCTTTGAGGTAATTCCCACATGAGCCACATAAACCCTGTCGACATTAAAGAAAACCGAAAGTACTGTATCCATAAGTGATATGCTATTATCTGAGTAAATATTATTAAATTTACAAATTACTTTATCAATTTCCAAACGTGTTGGTTTATTATATTCCCTCATCCCCTGCCCTTCTCCCATGGGGAGAAGGGCAGGGGATGAGGGAACCGGTCTCATTCAATCAATAAACATCTATAATTTAGATTAATACAAAAAACATTGATATCTTTGTAATTTGCACCCAATTATAATTAGCAATTACAATCAACGAATCAACAATAAATTCAACAAAGCACACAATGAAAACTAAGGGCATCATACTGGCCGGCGGCAGCGGCACACGGCTTTATCCGATAACGGCTATTGTCAGCAAACAACTGCAAATGATCTACGACAAGCCGATGATCTATTATCCGCTGGCTACTTTGATGCTATCCGTAATCAAGGACATCCTCGTTATATCAACCCCAAAGGACACCCCGAATTTCGAATTGCTCCTCGGCGACGGCTCGCAATGGGGCCTGAATATCCAATACATTGTTCAGCACGAGCCAAAAGGAATAGCCGAAGCGTTTATCTACGGCGAAGAGTTCATCGGCAAAGGCCAGGTATGCCTTATCCTTGGCGACAACCTGTTCTACGGCAAGCTAAGGTTCTTATTCAGGGCTATCGAGAACAACACCGGCGGCACAGTATTTGGCTATCGTGTTAAGAATCCGCAGCAATACGGTGTTGTGGAATTTGGCAAGGACGATTCGGGCAATATTAATTCAGGCAATAATATTTCAGGCAATAATAATTCAGAAAATAATATTTCAGGCAATAATATTTCAGGCAATAACATTGTAATCAGCATCGAAGAAAAGCCGGCCAATCCGAAATCGAATTATGCTATCCCCGGCCTGTATATATTCGACAACGAAGTTATTGAAATATCTAAGAACCTGACACCGGGGCCAAGGGGCGAACTTGAGATTACCGACGTTCAGAAAGTATATCTCGGCAGGGGGAAGTTGAATGTGGAAATAATGGGCCGTGGTATCGCCTGGCTCGACACCGGAACTCCGGAAAGCCTGATGGAGGCGAGCACGTTTATTCATGCAATAGAAAAACGCCAGGGCCGGAAAATTGCCTGCCTCGAAGAAATAGCGCTCGAAAAAGGCTTTTTATCCAAACAGCAGTACCTCGATACGGTGAACAATCTGCCGAATTGTACTTACAAGGACTATTGCCTGGAGGTTTTCAACGAATTTTTTATGTGATAGCATCGCTGTAAGATTACAATCACAATTAAAACAACAACCCGGATACAGGCCTGAAAGCAACCGTATCTGTTTGATGCCCGCATAAACTATTTAACCCTACGGGCTTAATCCAATCCTTTCGGAGCAACACAAGGTTATATAATAAATTTTGATTTATTAATACGAATCAAAAATCTATAAATTATATTTTATGGATTAAGGCATTAGATTTAAATCCTGTATTATCAGATAATTTTGTCAGATAAATAACTGGGCCTTTCATTTGTCAGGAATATAGCGATGTTGAGGTATACAAAAATTCTGCTTTCAGTAATTCTCTTTGTTATCCTTATTTTGCCGGCAGCCGGCAGCGACGAAGATTGCTTTGAATGCCATAGCGACAAAGGCCTTTACAAGACCAAGAAAGGCAGGCGAGTTTCGCTGTTCGTTAATAAAAAATCCTTCGAGAAATCCATCCACGCCGACGAAGGTTGTGTTTCATGCCACTTTGATATTGATGAAGACGACCTGCCGCACGAAGATGACCTTGAGAAAGTGGAATGCGAAACCTGCCACGACGAAGTTGTAGAAAAGTATAACAGAAGCCTGCATGGCAAAGCAAAGAAAAAGGGGATATATTTAGCCCCTTACTGCATATCCTGTCATGGCAAGCATAACATACTATCGTCATCCAACGAAAACTCGAAAACATTTGTGATGAATATACCAGACCTTTGTGGCAAGTGTCATAAAAAAGGCACCCTGGTATCGGACCTGAAGGAAGTAAGCCAAAAGGATGTGCTGGAGAATTATTCGCAATCAATCCATGGCGATGGCTTATTCAAGAGGGGGCTTATCGTTACGGCTGTTTGCACAAGCTGCCACAGGTCGCATGAAATTCTTACCCACGAGAATAAAGCTTCGTCCATTAATAAGAATAATATCACCAAGACCTGTATGCAGTGCCATGCACAGATAGAGAATGTACACAAAAAAGTTATAAGAGGCGAGCATTGGGAAAAGAAGCCCCACGAAATACCGATTTGTGTGGATTGCCATCAGCCCCACGAAGTGCGAAGAGTGTTCTACGAAAGAAGTTTCCCGGATACATTATGTATGTCCTGCCACTCTGACAGGAATCTGTCTATAATGCGTGATGGAAAGGAAGTATCATTATTTGTTGATAGCGATAGTGTGGCCAAATCCATTCATGGAAAACAGTCCTGCATTAAGTGCCACTCCAATGTGAGCAATTCGAAAGAACCTGTGTGCAGAAACATCGGCAAGGTGGACTGCTCGATGTGCCACACCGAGGAAGTGGATCAATATATCAAAAGTGAACACAACAGGCTCAGAACAGAAGGGAATATGAATGCCCCCTATTGCACCGATTGCCATGGCAGCCACAAAATGAAGGCTAAAAGCAATCTGGGATCCCCGACTTTTCCCAGAAACATTCCCGGCCTGTGCGGAAAATGCCATAGCAAGGGCAAGCCGGCAGACGCCGAATACCATGGCAAACAGCATGAGATTGTTAAGAATTATACTATGAGCATTCATGGCAAAGGCTTGCTGCAAAGCGGACTGATGGTAACTGCCACTTGCGTGGATTGTCATACGGCCCACAGGGAATTGCCATCGGATAATCCTAAATCGACGGTTAATAAGAATAATATAGCCGAGACCTGCTCTAATTGCCACCTCGGTATATATGAGCAATTTAAAAGCAGCGTACATAGCCCGTATAAGACTAAAACAGACAAACAGCTGCCGGTTTGCAACGACTGCCATTTCTCCCACACTATCAAACGCGTCGACGTCGATAATTTCAGGCAGGGTATAATTGACCAATGCGGCAAATGCCACGAGGACGTAACCGAAACTTACTTCGATACATTCCATGGCAAGGTCTCCAAACTCGGCTCGGTGAAAACCGCTAAGTGCAACGATTGCCATGGCGCACATAATATATTGCCGGTATCAGACCCAAAATCCACTCTCAGCCTTCAAAATGTAGTGGAAACCTGCAAAACATGCCATCCGAATTCCAATAGGAAATTCACCGGCTATCTGACTCATGCCACTCATCACAACAAGGACAAATATCCAATACTTTTCTATACTTTTTGGTTTATGACGATACTGCTGATCGGTACATTTTCGTTTTTCGGGCTGCATACGCTAATGTGGATACCCAGGGCAATGATGGAAAGAAAAAGGCTCAGAAAACTACATGCTGAGAATGAAATAGCCGAGAATGAAATATCAGAAGACGAAATAACCGGCAACGACAGTAAGGATATAGCCGGCTATGAAAATGACGAAGGCAAAAGCAGCAATGCGGAAAATACTGGCGATGATTCTGAGAAATCTAACAATGACGGAGAATCCAATGAACAATAAAGCAAAAAAAAAGAAAGACGAAGTATATTATATGCGGTTCGACCCGTTCACACGGTTTCTGCATTTATTAATTATCATCAGCTTCCTGTCGCTGGCCATAACCGGAATGATTATCAAATTCTCCGGCATAGGCATGTTTCAGACGTTATCGAAAATGCTTGGCGGCTATGAAGTTACCGGTTTTGTCCACCGCTTTGCAGCTTTTATTACCTTTGCTTACTTCGCTATGCATATTGGCTATCTCTTATTCAAAAAATTCAAACAAAACAGGCCCGCTAAGAACTTATTCGTTGGCGAGCGTACCTTGATGTTCAGAAAGGTCGACATCATAGAATTCGGGCAAACAATCAAATGGTTCCTTGGCATCGGGCCGAGGCCGAATTACGGCAGGTGGACATATTGGGAGAAATTCGACTACTTTGCCGTATTCTGGGGAGTGGCAATTATTGGCGGAAGCGGCTTGATGCTGTGGTTCCCGGAATTTTTTACCGGCCTCGGTATCCCGGGTAAATTCATTAACGTGGCAACGATTATTCACAGCGACGAAGCACTGCTGGCAACGGGTTTTATTTTTACTATTCACTTCTACAATACGCATTTCAGGCCGGACAAATTCCCTATGGATACTGTTATTTTCACCGGCAAAATGCCAATGGAAGAGCTAAAGAACGAAAGGCCCCGGGAATATAAATTATATATGAACAGCCCGTATAAGGATAATTATACTACATCGAAGCCGCCGGTATGGTTCGAGCGGGCGGCGCGGATATTTGGCTTTTGTGCGCTTATCTCGGGAATAATGATTGTTATTATGATTATTTATTCTATGACGTTTCTTTATCAATAGGAATGTTTGGAGGCTCTTTTACTAATATTGTTTTCACAAGTAACAGCGGTTTATCAATTCATTAGACGCACCTATTCCGGATCCAAGTTTTACAGGCGATGGCAACAGGATTGCTACTCGAAAGCGTTTATTGTTAGTTATAGCGGTTTATTGTTAGTTATGGTTACAGAATTATATTAGTTTTTGGGATTTTATGATTTTACTTCGTATCTTTGCTTTGTATGCTTTTCGTTGTATTTAATACAGAGACGGATTTAGCATAAAATATTTTGCATTATCTCTGACGGGGCATTCCACCGGCGGATACAGTAAGTTTACAAAGCAATTCTAATCTATAGAATCAATTATTAATTTTTATTAGTTGAACTTAGTTTCTAACTTTATTATTAACTTATCTTTTGGGAGATACTATGAAATTATTTAAACACTTGATGACTTCGTTATCAATAATCGCATTGCTTTTTGTTGGCTCTGCCTGCTCCGAGGATGACCCGGTTGAACCTAAGGTTGACCCGCCGGGAACAAGCAAAACCGAGCTGCTTTCTAAAAAGGTTACCACCGGCCCGACAGTCGATGGAAATATCGATGCTTCATGGGCGCTGTGCAATACTCTAACCGGTACCGCTGCAGTTATTAGTGCCGGCGACGATGCTAATAAGCCCGGCAAAGATGTGTTCGAATATTTTGTTGGCGAAAAAACTACCTTCACCATGAGATCTATGTATGATGCAACCAAAGTCTACTTCCTTATTGAGTGGGCCGACGACAAGGACAGCAAAGACAGAGAATCATGGTATTTTGATGCTACTACCAAATTATGGGAACAGCAAAACAAGTATCCTACTTCTGCAAATGACAAATACTACGAAGATAAAATTGGCGTAATGTGGGACATAAACGGCGTGGCCGGTTGGGATCAGTCAACTTGTTTCATTACTTGCCATATGAACCTGGACTTAGCCACAGAAGGCGGCGGCAAGTCGGCCAGGCATTACACGAAGAACGATGGCGAATTGGTCGATACATGGCATTGGAAAAGAGTACGCAACGTTGGCCAGTTGGACGACAAACACATGGTTCATTCTTTGATTGGCAAAGGCAGAGTTGGCGACACCAAGACAGGCGGCGGATATTCAAACAACAAGCAAACTCTTAACAATGGCACTGCCGATGTTTCGGTTCCGAAATATGTCATCATTCCAGAACCAGCTGAACAATATTATTGGATAACCCAAATTCAAATCGACGATGGCACTGCAAAATTAATCACAGCCGTTGACGCCGATGGAGTACTGACTTATGACGGCGGAACGATTAATCCGGCTGATGGCGGGTATGAAGAAGGTACCGGAACCAAGAGGTTGCCGAGCGTTACCATTGCACCATTCGAAGGCCCGCGCGGCGATGTAGCGGCAGAAAAAACATATACCGGCACCGGCTGGGTTCTTGAAATCAGCAGAAATTTGACAAACGACACACCAGATGAAGATGTGCAGTTTGACGTAGCCAATGATTATATGTTTGGCCTTGCCATATTCAATAATTCGGCAATTGCTCATCAAATTAAACCAAATTTAACATTTAAATTTGATAAGTAAGTTTAGTTTATAGTAAATTATATAGTTTTGAATTATATAGTTTTGAATTATATAGTTATAGAACATAAACTTTGCTGGATATTAGTAATTAATATTTATTAGTAATTAATATTACAGCTCAAAGGAATTCTGTTAGAAAAAGTTGCGGTTTGGCGATGAATTGAAATTTCACAATTACAATTTAGCCGAGCCGCACTTTTTTTTAGGCCTGTGGTCGGGAAGTCCTGACTCTACAGCGAAGTTGTAAAAAAGTTTTGTTAACAGGATGCTTATTCTTGATTGAATCCATCGTCATGTAAGTTGGCACGGCAGTAATATATTTAAACTGGCCTATTTGTTCACCTATTTACATAATCATAATTGATATTGGTTTGCAGGCATTTTATTACGGAGATTGAAATGTATCTTTTTAGAAACGGATTGCATATTACACCGGCTATTACCGGCTCGATAAAATCAGGTATTGGTTTATCGATAGTTGTTATTCTTCTTGCTTTTCTCAGCATAGACACCAACGCCCAGGACATCGACTGCCTGGACTGCCATGACAATCTAATCAAGGGAACCGCCCACGAGGAGAACATATCCTGCGGCGATTGCCACACCGATATTATTGATGAAGACCATTCGGACCAAAAAGCCCAAAAAGTGGTTTGCGGCGATTGCCACGAGGACTTTGCAGATGCCCTGAGAACCGACCTGCACCACAGGCTGGAAGACAAGTTCACCGACAGCCGCCCGCCGGAATGCAAAACCTGCCATGGCACTCACGAAATCAAATCACCATCGAAAAGCAAAGATAAAATAAAGGACTATTGCTCCGGATGCCACGACAATATCGTATATGCCAATCCCTTTCACTCTGTGCTGGTGCCAAATGAAGTATGCACCGATTGCCACGGCGACAACAAGAATATGTTCTATCTTCAGGAATCCATACACAAACACCTGAATTGTGCCGATTGCCATAATTACATATCCAACAACCTAAAGAATCACGAAGACGGCATTGACGACGAGCAAGTGGCGGATTGCTATATTTGTCATAATTCAATTGCTCTGGAGCACCGCGAAAGCATTCACGGACTATCGATCAGGGAGGGCATCAACGAAGCCGCCCACTGCTGGGACTGCCACAACTGGCACAATATCCTGCCACCCGGGGACAAAAAAAGTACGGTCAATCAGGCGAACCTGTATAAAACATGCGGCAATTGCCATGATGATCCTGCATTTATTAAGAAATTCTCCATGATAGCCAAAGGCCCGGGGAAGCAATATTCTCAATCGGTGCATGGCAAAATAGTTGGCAAAGGTGGGAAGGCTGCTAATTGCACCACTTGCCACGGTGTTCATAATATTAAAAACAGGGTGCAGCCCGAATCGACGATCTCGAGCTTTAACATCCCGAACACATGCCGGTCCTGCCACCAGGAAATTACTGAAGAATATGAAAAGTCTTCGCATTGGATTCTGGCCAAGAAAGGAATTAAGAACGCTCCGGTCTGCAACGACTGCCACAGCGAACACGATATTCATGCTATCAACACAGTTAATAAAAAAAGAGAAATAAGAAGAATTCAGGAAGAAACCTGCTTCCAGTGCCACTCCAACACGAAGCTAACCGAAGAATTCAACCTGCAGGGCGACCAGACGCACTCCTATCAGGACAGCTACCACGGCCTGGCCGAGCAGAGCGGCGATGAAGATGTTGCCATGTGTGTGGATTGCCACGGCGTACATAAAATATTGCCGGCCAGCCATGCCGAATCTACGGTCAACGTAAACAATATCACTGAAACCTGCGGCAAATGCCACGAGGGTGCTACCGATGTTTTCTCGAGAAGCTACTCCCATATTACGAAAATGGATTTCGGTTCGAAGATTCGGGACTGGGTTGAATTTATTTATATCTGGCTAATCATTCTTGTTATTGGCGGTATGCTGATCCACAATGCAATTATTTTTGCAAGGGAAATTATCAACAACCAGACCCGCAAGAAGAATATAATTACTATCCCGAGGTTCACGCAAAATGAAGTAGTTCAGCACGTCCTGCTGGTGTCCTCTTTTTCACTGCTGGCCATCACCGGATTTGCCCTAAAATATCCCGTCAGCTGGTGGGTCGATATATTGAATTCAATCGGCATGACAGAGACAATCAGGCAGAATATCCACCGAATAGCCGCTGTTGTGATGATGGCACTTAGCTTCTACCATCTGTATTATTTGATATTCACCGCTCGGGGGCGGGCGGTTCTAAAGGAAATGTGGCCGCGGCTTTCCGATCTTTCAGGAGCCATTCAGAACGTTAAATATTACATCGGCCTGCGGAAATCACCGCCGGAATTCGGCTTCTACGATTATGCGGAAAAAGCTGAATACTGGGCATTGATCTGGGGTACAATCGTTATGGCGTTCACCGGCCTCATCTTGTGGTTCCCAACAATAATTGGCGGCGATTGGGCAAAAGACTGGTTCATCAAAGTAAGCGAGACGATCCATTTCTACGAGGCAATCCTCGCGACTCTCGCCATTGTGGTCTGGCATTTCTTCTTCGTTATCTTTCACCCGAAGCAGTACCCCATGAGCCTTGTCTGGGTGGACGGAAAAATGTCCATGAACCGGCTGAAGCACCACCACATGAAATACTTCAAGCAAATAATTACCGAGCTGAAGGAGTTGGAGCGGGATAGCAAATATGCAGGCAAGCTGAGTTATAACACAAAATTATTCGTTAAGGAACTGCAAAAGAAAAATTGCAGTCCGAAGGATTTTATTCAAATGGAAATAGAAAAGGACGAAAGGCTAAAGCATTGGTATGATAAGAAATTCGGTGGCAGACATAAGTAACAAGTCAATATTACTTCAACCGATACGATCAAGTTGACAGCGCTCCGTCTGTCATGGTGAGCGGAGTCTAACCATGATAACTCTTCGCAGATTAATTCCAGAGCGATGCTGGGGGCATCAATGCCGAAAGCTATAGAATTTGCCAGAAATATAAAATTAAATAATTTACACTAAGTATTAATTATTATTCGTATATTATGCAACGATGGAAATTACTTTTGCCGATAGATTGTTGGAAAAAATAGCCAACAACGATAAAAGAAGAATTAAAAAGCTTGGCAAAAGACAAGGTGATTTGTTTAAACAACATTTGGATGAATTATCTGCCGCAGAAACACTCGAGGATGTTAGATATCTGCCTGGTAAATATCATGAATTAGGTAAAAATAGAAAAGGACAATGGGCTTGCGACCTTGTTCAGCCTTACAGATTAATTTTCGAACCCCATGAAAGCTCTATCCCAACTGACGATGGTGGAAAATATATTTGGAATGAAATCAAAGGTGTTGAAATAATTGAAATTGCTAATTATCATAAAGAGAGGTGATTATGCCTAAGAATCAATACCACCCGGAATCATTTACTCATCCCGGAATTACCCTACGCCAAAAATTAGAAGAAATGGGTATAGGGCCAAAGGAATTTGCATTAAGAACCGGGAAACCCGAAAAAACGATTTCTGCTATACTAAATTGCGATAGCTCCATTACACCCGACATGGCAGTGCTATTTGAAAATGTACTTCAGATTCCTGCTCGATTTTGGAATAATTATCAGCAGAAATATAATGAAGCAATTGCAAAGCAAAAATCGAGGCAGGTTGTTTTAGATGCCACAGATTGGGCCAGAATATTCCCTTATGCTGCAATGGCAAAATTGAATTGGGTTTCTAAAACCAGGAAAATTGAAGAGAAAGCCGAAAACCTTTTAAGATTTTTTGGATTTTCATCGCACAATGTTTGGGAGAGTTTCTATTATGAGGAAAAGCTCAAAGTAACTTTTCGGATTTCATTAAAGCATACAAAAGAAGCTCCGGCAATTTCGGCATGGTTGCGTAAAGGAGATTTATTATCACAAAATATTGATGCTCCTGAATACAATTCGGAAGCATTTAAAAATGCCTTAGTTAAGATAAAGAACATAATGGCTTATCATCCGCAAGATTTTTTCAATCAACTTAGCAATCTGTGCCTAAAGGCTGGCGTTAAAGTTGTATATACTCCCTGTCTGCCTAAAGCACCTGTCAATGGTTGTACAAGATGGATAAATGATACGCCGCTTATTCAACTATCCGGCAGATATAAAAGGAACGATGTCTTTTGGTTCACATTTTTCCATGAAGCAGGGCATATACTCCTGCATGGGAAGAAAGATATATTCCTTGAATATAAGGATTATTCCGATAAGGACTAAAAGAAAGAGAAAGAAGCCGATGATTTTGCAGCCAATTGGCTGTTGACTGAAAAAGAAGAAGCAGAGATAATTAGCAAAAAAATAATTGAGGATGAAGAAATATTCGAATTTGCTAAGAAGTTTAGCACTCACCCTGCTATTATTATTGGCCGCCTTCAGCATAAAAAAATAATTGATTATACGGTTGGTAGAAAATTTATTCAGCTTATTAATTTAGATGAGAATTAACTCGAAATGTTCGGGATTGTTGCAATAGAGCTTCGTATTCTAAATCTATTCAAGAATAACTTCAGCAGGGGATAATATGGTGTCATCACTTCCCGTCCCGACGCCACATTATAAAATAAACCGATGATCGCTATCGTCTGACAATACGATTACAAATCATAAAGCGCCAATTAATGATTAAGCCCAAAGCCTCCGCTATTTCGATACTAATATTTATTTTTATATCAATAAGCAGCTCTTATTCCGCCGGCTTGCTGTTCAAACCGCTGACAGCAAACGTGTTCGAGCCCCGCATCGGAATGATGTACCAATTTAATTCCCATAAATTAAGGCTCGATATTGGTACATCCAATGACCTGTTCGAATTGCAAAAAACCGGCACAACACAGATAAATATCGGCACGGATTTCTTTACTTTCTCGCGACTAAGGTCCGAAGGCAATATGAAATTTCCGGTCGAAACCACCGATTATTTCTTCGGTATCAATATAACCGGCAAGGATAGATTATGGGGCAAAGATATTTCCGGCCGGCTGAGAATATCACACATTTCTTCCCACCTCGTGGACGGAATGGCTACCGGAATCGAATTCACTCAGGAGCCTTTCGTCTATTCCCGCGAATTTCTCGACTTGGTTAGCACAATTACCATTGCCGATATTAGGTTCTATGCCGGGCTGTCCTACATATTTTCCACTATCCCAAAGAATGTAAATGAAATTATTCCGCAATTGGGTTTCGACTATGATTACAGTATTAGCCAGCTGCTGTCGATAAGAGGCGGTTATGATTTCAAGCTTGGCGGCAGTGATTGCACATTCCGGGCTGTTCACACATTCCAGGCCGGATTGCTGATACAGGCTTTTGATTCGGCCGGAATCATGCTGAATTATTATATCTACGAAGGCCCGGGTATGCACGGGATGTTCTACGACAGATTCGATTCTTACCACGGCCTCGGCTTCCAGATAGTGTTT
This sequence comes from Bacteroidota bacterium, assembly GCA_024278075.1. Lineage (GTDB taxonomy): Bacteria > Bacteroidota > Ignavibacteria > Kapaibacteriales > UBA2268 > JAJRTW01. Next base: position 13,993 of record JAJRTW010000170.1, read on the forward strand.
TATTGAGGAAGCTTTTGGCTTTCCGCAGATTAATAAAAATATGCCTGAGGCCTAAATACCTCAACCAATTGCCCGAAGCGATTCGTAGTGTGCATCGATGGTTTTGTCCAGGTCTTCTTTAGAATGCGCCATCGAAACGAACAGGGCCTCGAACTGAGCCGGAGCAAGATATACACCCCGCTGAAGCATTTCGTGGAAATACTTGCCATACAGTTCAGTGTCCGAACCGATTGCATCGTTGAAATTATTAACCTCTGTGTCCGCGAAGAACATGCACATCATAGAACCAACGCGATTCATCGTATAATTCAGCCCGAGCTTCCGGAGGTTATCGGCGAAACCGGCGGCAAGGTAGGCCGATTTCTCTTCAAGCGTATCATAGACGCCGGGGTTCTCTTTGATATGCTTTAATGTAGCAATGCCGGCTGCCATAGCAAGCGGGTTGCCGCTAAGGGTTCCCGCCTGATAGACAGTGCCTGCGGGAGCAAGGCAGTCCATAATTTCCTTTTTGCCGCCAAAAGCACCGACGGGCAGTCCGCCGCCAATTATCTTGCCCAGTGTGGTCATATCCGGTTCGACTGGCAAAAGAGCCTGCGCCCCGCCTGCCGAAACACGGAAACCGGTCATAACTTCATCAAATATAAGGATAATACCTTCTTTATCGCATATCTTCCGCAGCTCGATGATGAAATCGTCCGATGAGCGAATAACGCCCATATTGCCTGCAATGGGTTCAATAATAACGGCAGCTATTTCGCCTTTGTTTGCCTTAGCAAGTTCCTTAACAGAATCGATATTATTATAATCGGCCAATAGCGTATCCGATGCCGTGGCCGTGGTAACGCCCGGGCTGGTTGGCACGCCAAGAGTTAATGCGCCGGAACCGGCTTTGATGAGGAAATAGTCCGCATGGCCGTGGTAGCAGCCTTCGAATTTAATTATTTTTTCCCGCCCGGAATATCCGCGCGCCACCCGAACAGCCGACATGGTTGCTTCGGTTCCGCTGTTCACCATCCTGACTTTCTCTATCGACGGGACTAACTCCGTTACGAGTTTGGCCATTTCGGTTTCCATCTCGGTTGGCGTCCCGAAGCTGGTGCCTTTTTCAATGGCTTCGAGCAGTGCATTCTTGATGAACGGTGGATTGAATCCGAACAGGTGCGGCCCCCAACTGCCGATGTAGTCGATGAATTCATTGCCGTCGGAGCAGTACATTTTAGAGCCTTCTCCGCGCTCCATAAATATCGGTGTGCCGCCAACAGATTTGAATGCCCGCACAGGCGAGTTCACACCGCCCGGTATGTAATTCCGTGCTTCTTCGAATAATTTAATACTTTTGCTGTTGTTCATATTGCATCCTTTATTTTCATTTTTTTCATTTTTTTCCATTAATATTCAGTTATTAGTCTTTTAGTCAGCTTTCACCGCCCCGACGGCTTGATAATTTGCTTAATAATTCTAATCCAAACATTTCCCATATGTTACCAGCCCATAGGTCCCAACTCAATTTGGGAATCAATATCATGCTAACCGATTGATCCGCACACGGACAATGGCATATAAAGCTATCGACGGTTCCATCCAGTGTCATCCCCCTGATTGCCGCTTCAAAGTGGGGAAATTATTGTCCGGCGGCCAGCAACTTATCCGCCCTTAAATTGCTTAATAAAATTCCTTGTGAAATCAGACATAACCAGTCGGCCAACCGTTTCAGCCCTCTTATGAAACAGATAATCCCAATCTTCTACTCCCTCCCAGAACATCTTCTTTAGCTCGCCGGCAGCCTCGGGGCTGTATTTGGAAATTTTCTTTGCCAGGCCGTAGACGGCTTCGTCCAATTCCGCGGTAGTGCGGTATGTTTCATTGTAGAGGCCGGCCCTTTTGGCCCATTTGGCCTTCCGCCACCTGCAATCTACGGACATTGCAGAAAAAGCGGATATGCCAATTTTGCGCTCAACCGCCGGGCCGATTACGAATGGGCCTATTCCGAGCGAGAATTCGCTTAGCCGAACAGAAGCTTTGTTTGAGGCAAGTGCATAATCGGCGGCGGCAATCAGGCCCAGGCTGCCACCCACTGCTTTGGCCTGCACCCGTACAATTACTAATTTCGGGCATTTCCTGATGGAATTAATTACATTGGCAAAACCCATAAAGAAATTCTTCCCGGTTTCTATATCGCCAATTTCGATCAGTTCGTCGAAAGATGCACCGGCGCAAAATGCTTTGTCGCCCTTGCTTGTCAGCACAATTACATTAGCGTGGGAATCATTGCCGGCATTAATTATCGCTTTGGACAAAACCTGCAATAAATCACTTGGCATGGAATTGCTCTTGGGATGAAAGAAAGTAATCGAGGCTATCCCGTCGCTGGTGATTACTTCTACATTTTCTTTCTTACTCAAAATTCATCAGCCTTTAATAATTAATAAAATTCATAGTGGAATTTATGCCATATTCAAATTAGATTGCCCTCAAAAAGTACTAACTGTTTATTGTTATAGTAATTACGAAAACTATTCAATTAGAAAGTGCAAGGAAATGGATTTATTATGCCCTTATGCCTTGCAGATTGTAGGACAACCCCCTGCTCGCTTTGCTC
>JAJRTW010000171.1 GCA_024278075.1 Bacteroidota bacterium
ATCTAAGTGTTCCCTTAAAATCATAACCTTTTTTTCTGCCGTTAGGCGCGGTTGTCTAGCCATAATATCTCCAAAATATTTTCTACAATATAATAAATTTATTAATAGCCGGTTTGTCTTATTCCATATGAGGCTTTACACTTGAGATGATTAATGATGATGACAACAATTCAATAGTTGAGTTATTTTCCAAATCATTAAACAAGAACATTCAAATTGAACGAGGTTTAGTAAAGCCATTTCTAATGGGTAAAGATGTAAAAAGATATAAAGAACCTAAAAATAGCAAATATGTTATATTTCCTTATATTCTTAAAAAAGGAAAAGCCGAGTTAATGAGTAAAAAAGAAATTCAAAAAAAATATCCGCTAGGTTGGGAATATTTAATGGAAAATAAAAGAGAATTAGAAAATAGAGAAAATGGGAAAATGATAGGTGATAGATTCTATGCCTATATTTATCCAAAAAACCTTTCTGAATTCGAAACTCGAAAGATAATGACACCTTATTTATCAGATCGTTGCAATTTCACATATGATATACATGGGAATTTGTATCACACAACAAAAGTTTATAGCTTATCTTTTAATCGAAAATATATTAATAATGAATTATTTTATTTAGGTCTATTTAATTCAAAATTAATCTGGTTCTATATATCAAGTATTAGTAGTGTTTTTAGAGGTGGTTTTTATGTTTTTGCAACGGATCCATTAGGATTAATACCATTGCCAGATGTTTCCAAGTTTCTAAAAGCCGAAAAAGCCCAACACGACCGCATGGTAAACCTCGTGGAGCAAATGCTCGAAGCACAGAAGCAACTGCACGGCATTAGCAGTGGGCCGATGCCCAGTCGTCTGCCCCGGATAGGCCATCTATAATAACAGACAGCCAAAAGAAGTTCATCCAACAACGCATAGATATCCTCGACAAGCAAATAGATACGTTGGTCTATGAGCTTTACGGGCTGACTGAGGCTGAGATTAAGATTGTGGAGGGGAAGGGATAAATGAGGATTACGGATTAATAATTACGAAATAATCCACGAGCTAAAGCAACCGGTTGCAAGCACGTGGCAATTGAAAAGAGAATAACTCACCGAAGGCCTCAATGCGCCTCGAACCAATTATCGCCTGCACCCGTATCCACAACAACGGGAACTTCACCGAGCGGCAAAGCGTTCTGCATTCCATTCACCACAACATCTTTCAATTCATCGAGTTCATTCCCGGGGACCTCAAACACCAGTTCATCATGCACCTGTAAAAGCATCATGGATTGCATACCCCTTTTTCGCATTTCCTTATCTATGGCGATCATAGCTATCTTCATCATATCGGCAGCCGTGCCTTGTATGGGCATATTGATTGCGCCCCGCTCGGCTCCCCTTTGCAGGTTCTTGTTGCCGGCATTAATCATCGGGAAATACCGCCGGCGGCCAAGCAATGTTTCGGCATATTCCTTCTGCCTGGTTTTCGCAATCGTTTCATCAATATATTTTCTGATCCCCGGGTATTTAATGAAATAATTATCGATAATTTCCTTTGCCTGGTTGCGGTTCATCCCCAGCCTCTGCGAAAGGCCGAAAGCACCAAGCCCATACATAATCCCAAAATTAACCGTCTTAGCTATCCGCCTCATATCGGGGGTTACTTCTGCCAATTCAACATCAAACAAAGTCGAAGATGTGGCAGAATGGACATCACGGCCTTCGATAAAGCCATCGATCATGTGGCGGTCGCCGCAGATATAGGCCATTATCCTAAGCTCCACCTGCGAATAATCCGCCGAGAAAATCACATTGCCATCGCGTCCCGGCACAAAAGCTTTACGTATCTCTTTGCCAAGATCAGTTCTTATCGGGATGTTCTGCAGATTCGGGTCAGACGAAGACAGCCTGCCCGTGCTTGCAACCGTCTGGTTATAAGTAGTATGAACCCGCCCGGTACTCGGATTTATCAGCTTTGGCAGCGTATCCACATAAGTTGATTTCAATTTGGCTAACTGGCGGTATTCCAGCATCATCCTCGCTATTGGGAATGTATCTGCGAGCTTGGTGAGCACCTGAACATCGGTGCTATAGCCTGTTTTAATTTTCTTAACCGTCGGCAGCATCAGCTTTTCGAAAAGGACATGCCCCACTTGCTTTGGCGAATCAATATTGAATTCAACGCCTGCCTCGTCATATATTTCTTTGCTTAATGTCTTAGTTCTCTTTGTTATACTGATAGATAATTCGCTTAATGCTTTAGTATCTAGCGCCACACCATGCCGCTCAACCCTTGTCAGCACTTCCACCATGGGGATTTCTACTTCCATAGCAAGTTTAATCAGCTTTTCTTTTTCCAATTGCTTTCGTAAAACATTGCAAAGCTTCAACGTTACATCTGCATCCTCGCAGGCATAGTCCTTTACATCTGCGGGGTCGATCTGGCGCATTGATTTCTGTTCGGATTTCTTCTCACCAATCAAAGAACTAATCGGCACTGTTTCATAATTCAGCCATTGGCGGGCCAGGGCATCCATGCCGTGCTTGTTGTCAGGGTTAAGAATGTAAGATGCCAGCATGGAGTCGAAAGCAACCGGATGAACATTTATTCCATAGCGGTCCAAAATAAATGTGTCGAATTTTGCATTCTGGCCGTATTTATCGATTATTTCGTTCTCGAGTAAAGGCCGTAATTTCTCCAATGCCCATCCCACAGGCAGGCAATTATCAAATGTCACAGTTGATCTGGATTCCACATCATCCCCGCCAAACAAGGAATCCTGTGGACTGCTGTTTCCGGCAAACCTGGAATTAAGTTTATCCCTTGAATCCACGGATACATAATATGCCTTTCCTTCTTCGGCACATAGCGCAATCCCAACAATATCGCAGGAATTCCGGTCCAATGAGCTGGTTTCAAGATCGAATGAGAGGGATCCTCTGCTTTTTAAATCCTTAATCATAGAATCCATTTCGTCTTTAGTTGATACCAGCCTATAGTCATGCTCAACAGTATTTATGTTAGATAGTTTATTCTCCTGTTCAATATCTCCGCCTTCCGGGAAATAATCCTGTGGTGAAAGGTTCGACCTATTAAACCATTTCTTACGGATATTTGTAAAGCCGAGAGACTTAAAGAATTTGTCAAGCTCTGCAAATTGCGGCCCTTTTGATCTCAGGTCATCAAGATTTTCCTTGACAGGTACGTCAATTTTAATAGTCACAAGATATTTGGACAGGAGAGCTTCGTCCCTATGGGCTTCAAGTTTCGACAAGACGGCTTTTCTCTCAATTTTGTCCAGGTTATCGTATAGATTTTCGACTGAGCCAAATTCCTGTATCAAAGGTATGGCAGTTTTCACTCCCACCCCTTTCACGCCTGGAATGTTATCACTCGAATCGCCCATAAGAGCCAGCACGTCAATAACTTTATCAGGAGTGACGCCGAATTTCTTTTCAACTTCAGGATAGCTGACATCCGTAAAATCCATACCTCTGAAAGCGGGTTTCAGCAGGCTTATGTTATCATCAACCAATTGGTAATAATCTTTGTCCGATGTCATACATATTACTTCGATCCCTTCCTTGGAAGCCATTTTGGCAAAAGTACCTATCACATCATCGGCTTCATACCCGGGGAATTCAATTCTCGGGATAGATGCAAGGTCGAGGAAATCCTTAATTTTCTCTAATTGCGGCCCGAGGTCTTCCGGGAATTCATCTCGGTTGGCTTTGTATTCGGGAAATATTTTATGCCTGAAGGTTGGCTCGCGGGTGTCAAACACAACCGCTACATTATCAGGTTTTTCCTTTTCGAGGATATACGTGATAGTATTGACGAAACCTAATATTGCCCCGCTTGGCATTCCGTCGGGGGATGTCAATTCTGATTTGAGCATAGCGTGGTAGGCTCTGAAAACGAAAGCCATACCATAGATTAAGTATAGTTTCTTCATTATTAATTTAATAAATGGGAAAAAAGATATTCTTTAGAATCGGAATCAGTAGTGTCCGGTTAAAAAGCAGCCAAAAAGTGCGAATCGCTGATATTAGCTTCATTTTGGCCTAAATGGCGCTATTATGGATGCAATTTTATTAGCTTAGTACCCATTGCCAAGTCAGGTGTTACAC
>JAJRTW010000172.1 GCA_024278075.1 Bacteroidota bacterium
AGACTTGTCATTCCTGCCCTTCGGCTTCGCTCAGGATAAACTCCAGCAGGAATCCAGTGTTCATGGGCTGTTTGGCTATATTAAGATGGATGCCGGATCGGGGTCCGGCATGACAGCTTTAGTATTATTTTATCGCTATATCTATAATCGCATCCAAATCAGCACAATATAGGTCAAAATGGAGATTGCTACCGCGAATATCACTTATTATCCGTATTTTAACCGGACACTACTGGGATTCTATGTTATTACGTTAATACCAGGCTGGAATGAACCAGACAAAAGAGCTTCGGGCTTGAAAATAATATTCTACTGCCGGCCACATGCAGTATCTGTTATTTCATTTGGATTATGCAAGTTGCCATTGCTTAGCAAGAAGAAATCTCCGGGCAAACATCATGCAACATCCAATCCCTTTATTTCTTCCTTTTCTCTTATTGACAGGACTTGTTCCAAATCGAGCAGTATCAATAACCTGTCTTCCAATTTCCCGACAGCAGTAATATATTCGGAATCAATCCCGGCAATCATCTGCGGCGGAGGCACAATAATATTGCTCGGTATCCGAAGCACTTCGTTGACACTATCGACTACAAATCCGATAACAGCTTCTTTGATTTCAACAATAATAATTCGAGTATCTTTGTTCGGTTTCTTTTCAGAAAGGCCAAGCCTTTTCCTTAGGTCAATGATTGGAATCACCTGGCCGCGAAGGTTGATAATCCCTTTGACATATTCCGGCGAATTGGGCACACCTGTAATTTCCTCCATGCGGTTAATCCCCTGAATATTAAGAATATCCACGCCAAATTCTTCCTCGTCGAGATGAAAGCTTACAAGCTGTAACAGCTCTTCGCTGAAATCATTTTTCTTAGAATTAATAGAAGTCCCCACTGTACTCATATCAACCCCTTTTTTAAATAATTAATTAAATAATTAATAATATTTACGCATAACTATAGTACCGGATAAGCATGAATAAACCGAATCGGTTATGATTGGCGTGCATAAAACGACACTTTCTCCAGTGGTACTATCATATCCATCTCTTCAACAAAAACATCTTCAGGCACCTTCAGCCGAACGGGCGTATAGTTCAGAATCCCCTTTATTCCGGCCAGGATCAACCTGCCTGCCACATCCTGGGCGTTTTCGGGCGGCACTGTGATAATAGCTACTCTTATATTACCCTGGCTCAAGATCATTTCAATATCATCTATGTGATGAATCTTAATGCCTTCGACTTCCGTTCCGATTAGCTTTGAATCAACATCAAATAATTCGATCGACGAAAGGTTCGGGCACTTCCAGTAGCAGTATTCAAGCATAGATTTCCCCAGCTTGCCAACACCCACAATAGCAATGCCTTCGCCTTTCGGTGCGTCAATGAAGCTGCCTATGCTTGTTTCCAAATTGTCAATATCATAGCCACGCGCTGGCGAGCCCTGGTAGCCGATTACCATCAAGTCGCTTCGAACCTGAACAGGGGAGTATCCCGCAATTTTTGCCAATTTCGTAGAAAACAGGTTCGTCTCTCCAAAATATCGTAGGTCATTAAGAATCTTCCTATAGATTATCAGTCTCTGGATCGTTTTTTCAGGTATCTTTAACATATATTAAACCGAGATGTGATAATATTAACCATATATATAATAGAGCATTGTTATTATTTTATCAATGTTATTTATTTAACGTTAAGATAGTCTATTTCAATGCCATTGTCAAGCACTTTATATCATATTTACAATAATTAATTATACTTTCATTTCCGATTCATTAACGAATTTGCTGAAGCCCTTTTCAACCTATTGTTATAGCATAAGTTATGACGATATTCATTGTGAGATAAAAATTCATTGCAGTATACGCCACAATTTACTATTTTGATTTTATGCAAATCAGATACAAAATATTCTCAAATTAATGTGAACCAAACTGATAGTTGGAAGCATGATTATTCACACTTATCATTCCTAATAATTCCCAATATTATAAAATGACAAACACAAACGACAGAACGGCAGCACAGAAAATCGGCCTTGTATTAGGCCCCGCCCTTTTCGGAATAGTCCTGTCCTTGGGCATATCACCCGAAAATCCGATTGCCGGAAGAATGGCAGCTACGGCCATATTGATGGCAACATGGTGGATGGCCGAGGCAGTGCCGCTTGCAGCAACTGCAATGATACCGGTAATTCTATATCCTTTTCTCGGGATAATGGATGTCAAAGATGTCTCATCGGTTTACTTCAACAGTACAATATTCCTTTTCCTCGGCGGTTTTATGATAGCCCTTGCCATGGAGAAATGGAACCTGCACAAGAGGGTTTCGCTGCTGATAATAAGAACAATCGGCGGCAGCCCGGGCCGGATAATATTCGGATTTATGCTTGCCTCTGCACTAATGTCAATGTTCATATCCAATACGGCAACGACAATAATGATGCTGCCAATCGGGCTGGCGATTATCTTGAAATTGGAAGAATCATTCCCCAATGAAGCAACCCATAAATTCTCAGTAGCACTCATGCTCGGCATAGCATTCGCATCGTCGGTCGGTGGCATAGCAACACTTGTCGGCACCGCACCCAACCTTGCATTCCAAAGAATATTCGCCCTCACGTTCCCCGATGCACCGGATATTACCTTCGGCCATTGGATATTGCTGGGATTCCCTTTGGCAATGATTATGATGGTGATTATCTGGGTGGTTTTGACGAAAATATTCTACAAGCCATCGCCTGAATTATATATTGACAAAAGTATAATCGATAAAGAATATGGGTCACTCGGCCCGATGACTTATGAAGAGAAAGTAGTGTTTTACGTATTGGCATCAACAGCTTTAATGTGGATTTTCCGCAAGGATATTAATTTGGGTACGCTTTCCATCCCTGGCTGGTCGGGATTGTTCAGCTTTGCCAAGTATATCGATGACGGCACAGTGGCAATTCTAACATCTTCATTGCTGTTCATTATCCCGGCGAAATCAATGAAGATACCGACGGTAGCAATTCTCGACAACAAAGTATTCTCGAAGCTGCCGTGGGATATTGTCCTGCTGTTCGGCGGCGGTTTTGCGATTGCCAAGGGGTTCCAGGACACCGGCCTGTCCACATTGCTCGGCGACCAATTTGCGGGCCTGGCCGGCACATCGCCCTTTATATTAATGATATTTGTCTGCTTCGGGCTAACGTTTCTCACCGAACTAACGTCCAACACTGCCACAACGCACACGATTCTGCCGATATTGGCATCGCTGTCAGTTGCCCTGCAAATCAACCCGATGATACTGATGATTCCGGCGACAATATCCGCATCATTTGCGTTTATGCTGCCGGTTGCCACACCGCCGAATGCTATTGTATTTAGCTCCGGCAGAATTAGAATCGGCGAAATGGTCAGGGTCGGCATAGTAATTAATTTTATTGGTATAATTGTTACTTCAATCATGTTTTATTTGCTTGGGACGGTTGTGTTTGGAATTGATGTGGATGTATTTCCGGCCTGGGCGGCGCGGTAATCAAAATTCCCCTCTAAAAAGAGGGGACACAGGGGTGTGTTTTTTATCAATTCTGGATTTGTTTTGACATGATGGACGTATGTTATTAAATATATTCGGGGAAATTAGGTATATTAGGGGGGATAGATGTGAGATGGGGGGCATACTAAATGCAGGCTGAATAGCATTTAACTATTTAGCAACAGACACTATATCAATTAAAAAAACCGTATCTTTATGGACATTGAAAAGCTAAAATGAAGATAAAAACAGAAATATATCTTGGCGACAGTAAAGAGCAATTAAAGTCATTTCCTGACAATTCAGTTGACTTAATTGTAACTTCTCCTCCATATGCAGACCAGCGTAAAAGCACCTACGGCGGTATTCACCCTGACAGATATGTTGAGTGGTTTTCACCGATTTCCGAACAACTTTTACGAACAGGTACCTTTATATTAAATATTAAAGAAAAAGTTATCAATGGTGAGCGTAGCACATATGTTATAGAATTAATAATTGCAATGCGTAAGCAAGGCTGGCTTTGGACCGAAGAATTTATATGGCATAAGAAAAACTCCTATCCGGGGAAATGGCCAAATCGTTTTCGTGACTCTTGGGAAAGGCTTTTGCAATTCAATAAACAGAAGCATTTCAATATGTATCAGGAAGAAGTTATGGTTCCAATGGGTGACTGGGCAAAGACACGCTTAAAAAAACTATCAGACACCGACAAAATTCGTGATAATTCAAATGTTTGCAGTGGTTTCGGGAAAAATATTTCAAACTGGTTGGACAGGGACAAAGCCTATCCAACCAACGTTCTTCACTTGGCAACAGAGTGCAATAACAAAAATCATAGTGCAGCATTTCCCGAAGAATTGCCCAAATGGTTTATAAAACTCTTCACAAAAGAAAATGAAACAGTTCTTGACCCATTTATGGGTTCGGGAACAACATTAAATGTTGCTAAAAGGATGAAACGCAATTCAATCGGTATTGATATTATTTCAGATTATTATGAAATGGTTAGAGAAAAATTAGAACCTGTTGAACTTTACTTGTTAGAACCGAAAGTAAAATATGAAGAAACTGAACCCGAAAGACGTATCGCAATACGTTGAACAAAATATTGGAACATTTCATCAAAAGCGCATTCAAAGCCTTGACAGCTTAAAACTTTCCATAGTCCTTAAACGTAAAAATCCTTATCCATTCAAAGCTAAATTCGTTCTCACAGCAGAACAAATTATTCGTGGAATTGTTGATGCTCATATTTCATCAAGTGAAGAAGGAATATTTGGAGATTGGCTTGAAGGTTTAGCAATTTTTATTAATGAAAAGGTTTATGAAGGTAAGAAATCAGGCATAATTGGTATTGATTTGGAGTTTGACAATGATAATAGACGTTATATTGTAAATATTAAATCCGGTCCTAATTGGGGCAATAGTTCGCAAATTGCAAAAATGATTGCTGACTTTAGAACAGCAAAAAAGACTTTAAGAACAAGTAATTCTCAACTTAATATTATTGCAATAAATGGTTGCTGCTACGGGAAAGACAACAAACCGGATAAAGGCGATTATTTCAAATATTGTGGGCAGAAGTTTTGGAAATTTATTTCCGGAAATACAAACCTTTTTACGGAAATCATTGAACCACTTGGATATAAAGCAAAAGAAAAAAATGATGACTTTGTGAAATCATATTCGAAGATGATAAATATATTCACAAAAGAATTTGCTAACGAGTTTTGCAAGGAAGATGGTGAAATTGATTGGGAAAAGTTGGTTCGATTTAACTCAGAAATGCGTATTCCTAAGAAAAAAGAATGAAAAAGCATGGAATAATTTCATAAAACTTGCTCCAGCCGCAAAAAAACAGTATGTCGGATGGCTCACAAGTGCGAAGAAAGAGATGACAAAACAAAAACGCCTGGAGGAGGCTATTGAACTATTAGAGCATAATCGCAAATTAGGAATGAAATAGATGCTGTCACGTATGCAAGAAATGGCAATATAAATAAAAAACAAGTACAGATATACGGCCGCCTAACAATGTATAGCAAATCATAGCTGACTATCTTCAGCAATACTTGTTGAATTAAACGCCATACGAAATCATTAGGAAAGAAAGAACCATGAATAAAATAGCTACAGTCGTTTTTGGGGCATTGATGATAACTTTTTCTCATGCCCAAACACCCGACTGGCCGGCAATTAAAAGCCACATAGAACCATACGTAAACAACAAATCGGAATATGGAACACCCATTATTCAACCCCACCACAATACCGGTTGGGAAGATGGTATGTTTATAAGTCGGGATGGACTTCACATGTATGCTTTCTACATCCCAGCGGATTTGCTGTCATTCAATTATTTTTTGTTGTTGAATCCGGTATGTCCGCCCATAAGTGCATATATAAGAGGCCCGCTGTTGGGGGTTGATACTATTACTAATCAATGGGGTTGCTCATCAATTCTGCAAAGTGATATTATTTACACCTCTCGGCAAGACACGTCTTCACCTTTTTTATCATGGCAGCCGTCAAATCTTGCTCATTCCGGCGAATGGGAGGGCGCTCCCCAGGCTATCTATAAACCAGATGGTTCAATTGATATTTTTGTTTACACAATGTCGAACTCAAACAGTGGTGACAACGAACTGTATTGGATTCGTAACACGTCAAATAATCCAACGTGGCCAGGGGTTTTGATGCCTGCGCCGGTAAATGAAACAACATTTTTTGAGGATAATCCACATATTGAACGAATTGATGACACTACACTGGTATTAATGCTGGACAACCACACATCCGCAGGGCCATTGGCAAATATATATTATACCATTAGTTATGACGATGGATTTACATGGCAACAAAAATCTCTTTTATCCAGTGTAAACACACCTTATGAGGATATACAACCGCACATGTGGTTTGATGGAAGCAATTGGTGGCTCTATTTTGCCTCTACGGACACTTCTGATGCGTACAACAGGAGCAGTATTTTCAGAATGAAACAAATGGAGGCCGGTGACTTTAACAGTTGGGGTGGCAGGGAATTAGTAATAGGGCCGGGAATGGTAACTGACAGTTCGGGTTTTGTGTTAGGAGTTGGAGAGCCAACTTTGACCGCCTGGGGAGATATTTCTTTTGTAGTTGCTGTTATGGCCATGGGTACAACCGATACCACAGATGTCTTTGAGATTGATCCATGGTATCTTCCACGATTGAACCCCATTTCATCAATTATAAGTGAAGCTGAAAACAGCACCAATCTTATTATATATCCGAACCCGTCTAATTTATCGGCTAAAATATTTCTAAACAAACAAATGAATGAAGCAAAACTATACGTATATAATACTTTAGGCCAGCTTTTGCAAACATACAGTATGAATAACACCAACGAGTTTATTACAATTGGCAATGAATTTCCTCCTGGAGTGTATTTCGTTGTAGCTGTTGGGGATAACATAATAATTGGGCAAGAAAAAATGATATTGTTGAAATAGGAAAAATAATCTAATAATACAAGTGTCAGGGTGAAAACCAGCAAATAGGATTATACCTCAGATATACCTCAGATTGCATCTCCGTCATGCAGTTTGGATAAAATATTGTAAATTATCGATAAACAATATTTATAGGGAATCAACCAGTGAGTAGCGAAGAATCCATTTTAATACTGCCAAATGGTCATAAATAATGGATTCCTAGTGTAGCTATTCGTAAAAAGACTTAGTATATTCACCTCATGCCCAAATTCCGATTTGGGAATGCTATTATCCCGCAAATCTCTGTTTTGCAATGGATTAGTCAAAGTAATTAGGGTTTCCTCAAAAAGTAGTCGGAGAAAAAGATTTTAGTGCTTATGCTTTAAGGAGAATAACAACCCCCTAAATCCCCCTTTTTTAAGGGGGAATTTGATCAACTATTCCCCCTTAAAAAAGGGGGAAGTGAG
>JAJRTW010000173.1 GCA_024278075.1 Bacteroidota bacterium
AATGGATTTATTATGCTCTTATGCCTTGCAGATTGTAGGACAACCCCCTGCTCGCCTGGCTCACTTCCCCCTTTTTTAAGGGGGAATAGTTGATCAAATTCCCCCTTAAAAAAGGGGGATTTAGGGGGTTGTTATTCTCCTCAAGCATAAGCATTAGAATCTTTTTCACCAACTACTTTTTGAGGAAACCTTAAGTAGTGATTTTTTTTATGATGGATAATTTTAGTAAATTATTTTTTATTTTCAAACAATATATGGAAATAATAAGTTGTTATTCAGTGAAAATAGATGAAACAGAATCAAAATAACGAAAATAATGAAAAGAAAATGAGGATTGTTGAAGACCAGATAGACATTCTGGTTGTCGATGATGATAAGTTCATTGCAAAGATTATTGAAAAATACTTAGCATCGGAAAAATATGTTATCCATTCGGCTTTCGACGGGCCCGAAGCCTTAGAATTAATAGCAGAAAAAGGCAATTTTGATTTGATTATTCTGGATATTATGATGCCGGCTATGACCGGCTATGAGGTGTGCCAGGAGCTTAGGAAGACTTATAATTTATTTGATTTGCCCATTATAATTCTTACATCCAAAGACCAGGTGGAGGACTTGGTGGAAGGATTTAACGCCGGCGCCAACGATTTCCTGTCGAAGCCTTTTGACCAAAACGAACTTAAGGCGCGGGTCCGCACTCTAATCAAGCTTAAGGTTCTCACCCACAGCAATTCGGTATTGCAAGAAGCAATCGAGACCAAGAACCAATTTATGCAAATGACTATCCACGACCTGAAGAATCCACTGAATGTGATTACCGGATTTTCGCAGCTGATTATTGACGAACACGGGCATGATTCCGAGATTACCGAATTTGCCAAAATGATAGGCCAATCCGCTCAATTGATGTCCAATCTTGTCCACGAGCTGCTCGAAATGGCGAAATTCGAAAGCGGGCTGACATATCTAAAAAAAGAAAAGCTCGACTTTGTTGGCATTATTTCTGATTTGGCCGGCAACAATGAAAATTTTGCGAATAAGAAATCTCAGAAAATTGAACTTGCCTACGACACTAAAAGAGACTTTTTCATTGAAGCCGACCCGGTTAGAATAATGGAAATTGTCGATAACCTTATCAGCAATGCTATCAAATATTCGCCATACAATTCTGTTATTAAACTGCTCGTTACCAAGCATAAAAGCTCTGATGGGATTAATTCGATAAAGCTGGCTGTGAAAGATACCGGCCCGGGCCTGACCGAAGAGGACAAGAAGAAACTTTTCGGCAGGTTCCAGCGGTTGTCCGCCAGGCCGACCGGAGGGGAATCTTCCACCGGGCTTGGCCTGTCGATTGTTAAAAAGCTGGTTGAGCTGCATCACGGCAGTATATGGGCCGAAAGCAAGCCCGGCAAAGGGGCTACGTTTTTCGTTGAGTTCGAAGAATATGGTGTTATTGAATAATTAACCACGAGCTAAAGCATCTGGCAATTGATAGGGGAACAAGCAACCCCGTGCTTTAGCGAGGGGAAGGAAGAATACAGCCCCGGGTTTACAGCGGAGAAATATCACACAATATGTGCTACAGCCTGCCTAATTCCTCGTTCCATACTTTAACGTTATCGCTATAATCAATAGCACATTCGACAATCGCAGGTAGGCCCGCTGCAAAAGCCTGATTCAACACCGGAATCAAATCATCGGCTTTTTCCACCCTAAATCCTTTAGCACCATAGCTGTCGGCATATTTAACAAAATCCGGGTTCCCCAAATCCAGGGCGTAATCCTCGAATCCATAGTTCTGCTGCTTCCATTTAATGAAACCAAAGGCATTGTCATTCAGCAACAATACGACAACGGGAATTTTGCACCTTACGGCAGTTTCGAGTTCCTGGGAATTCATCATAAACCCTCCGTCGCCGCAGATAGCAAGCACTTTCTTATCGGGATTGACCAGCTTGGCGCCCATCGCCGCCGACAGCCCCGCACCCATAGTTGCCAGTGTATTATCTATCAGGAACGTTCCAATTTCATAGGTGGGGTAGTGGCGCGAGAACCATAATTTATAGATACCGTTGTCGAGTGAGATGATGTCACTTCTGCCCATCACCTTGCGTACATCACTAACAATTCGGCGAGGCTTCATTGGGAATGCCGGGTTATTCGCACCTTCGCCATACAGCTTTTGAGTCAGCTGGTTGCGTGCCTTGGCCATTTCGCTTCCGTCGAAACGGTAATCCGACAGTTCATCCTTAAGGTTTGTTACCGAACTTGCAATATCGCCAACCAATTCAAAATCGGGACTGTAATACACATCGGTTTCGGCCGGTGTGAAATCGATATGGAGCAGTTTTTTATCCATATTCTTATTCCAGATGCTCGGCGGATGCTCCACGGTTGAGTACCCGATTGTAATAATAAGGTCGGCTGCGTCCACCACGCTGTTCACATAATCACGCTTGTGAATACCAAATGAAAACAGACAATTATTGTGGTCTGCCGGCAACACTCCCTTGCCCAATTGCGTATGAATAACATATATATTCGTAGCATCAATAAATTTGAGCAGGGACTGCCTGACCATATTTCTTTGCGCCCTGCTGGAAATAATAATAATAGGATTCTTCGCATCCCTGATCATACCGGCAGCAATTCCAATTCCCTTTTGGTCGGCATTGGGCCTGCGGAGCTTAACGGACTTCAGCGGCTGGAAGAAGTCGTCCACATTCTCCGAGGCGATGTCTTCGGGCAGTTCGATATGGGCAGCACCGAGCCTTTCCGTGGTAGCTTTTTTAAAACTGTCCCGGAGTTCCATTGGGATACTCTTCGGGCCTGAGATGCGCACTGTTTTCTTGGTGATTGGCTTCATCATTTCGATTACGTCGATCACCTGGAAATTAGCCTGCCATTTCTCGCGAATTGCCTTTTGGCCGGTGATAGCCAAAATAGGCATACCGCCCAGCTGAGCGTAAGCTATGCCGGTAATCAGATTAGTTGCTCCCGGGCCGAGGGTTGCCATGCAAACGCCAACTTTGCCGGTGAGCCTGCCATAGGTGGCGGCCATAAAAGCGGCACCCTGCTCGTGGCGGGTTACAATAACTTCGATGTTTGACTTCCTTAAGCTTTCCAGCAGGTCGAGATTCTCTTCGCCGGGAACTGCAAATACGTATTCTACGCCTTCTTCTTCGAGGCACTTCACAAACAGGTCGGATGCTTTCATATAATTTCTCGCATTTATTTAATTAATAAATCTATCGTCTTAATTGCCAATCTAATATTTATGATTCTCTATTATTCCCCTGCTTAACAAGCAGGCCTTTTCCCCGAATCAAAACCCGGGGCAATTTATATCTTTTCTTTCCCGAATCAAAACCCGGGGCAATTTATTTCCTCTATTATTGGGGCTGTCTCAAAAGGGCAGCATTTTTTGTAAAAATCGAAAAAATAAGTTATAAAATAATTATATTATTTCATAATTTATCAATATGAAAAAGATTTATAGACGGCCATCTTTTAAGCCGTGAACCAAGGCCAACAGATGCTTATTCCGTCTTCGCTTGTGGATTTTATTGATGAAAAACATCCAGTTCGAGTAGTCAATAATATGATAAACCAAACGGGCAGTTTACGAACCAGCCCCTACCAATTATGAACATCGCTACGGGAAATCCTGCCGCGACGGTAAAATATGATAAACCAAACGGGCAGTTTACGAACCAGCCCCTACGAGTCATGGGCATCGGTACGGGAAGTCCTGCCGCGACGGTAAAATATGATAAACCAAACGGGCAGGTTACGAACCAGCCCCTACGAGTCATAGGCATCGGTACGGGAAGTCCTGACGCGACGGTAAAATATGATAAACCAAACGGGCAGGTTACGAACCAGCCCCTACCAATCATGGGCATCGGTACGGGAAGTCCTGACGCCGCGGTAAAATATGATAAACCAAAC
>JAJRTW010000174.1 GCA_024278075.1 Bacteroidota bacterium
AATTGGCTATTCCCCCTTAAAAAAGGGGGAAGTGAGCAAAGCGAGCAGGGGGTTGTCCTACAATCTGCAAGGCATAAGGGCATAATATATCCATTTCCTTGCACTTTCTAATTGAATAGTTTTCTTAATATAACAATAAACAGTTAGTACTTTTTGAGGGCAATCTAAATTACAAAATTATAAATAACAAATTGACAGATGGGGCTGTCTCAAAAGTGTTATCGTGTGTTGACAAATACATTAATGTTTTGGGGCGTGTTATGCCGTACCTTACATTCATCAATTTACCGGTTTTAACAACCGTCAGAACGGAAAAGTGTTATTCAGTGCGAAACGGAGCTATTTATAGGGGATGAAGCTAAGAATCCAGAAGCCGTATGAATACCGGATTAGCTTCGCTGCTACTTTGTGGCCAGAAACGAGTTAAGAATGACAATTCATAATATTCAGGATATATTATGAATATTTCTCATATTTAACCGGACACTGCTGTACCGACATATAATTCTATCTACCCCAAACAAAGCGAATATTAAAATTAAGCCATTTTAGCAACAAATAAAAGTGAATTCGCAGGTTAATACAATGAGTTGCCTATTGCTCTACACATGAGCTATTATGAAACGGGCCGGATGCTGCAAGAGTGGGAATAAAAGTGGACGCATTATATTTTGGAATCAAATAGCCTTCCCTTCGTTGGCTGGGGAGTAAAGAAGAATCTCTTGAAATCCTCGATAAAATTATTTGTTAGCGTGTCTCTATCAATATCATACGGACTATGGCCGCTGGAAACAGATTCCCTGATAAACTCAAGTTCATTGCCATTCTGCTCATCAATATTATATTTTTCCCCCGTATCCACCACGCTCAGTAATCCTTGCGAAATATTCTTATTAATCTTGGATTTTGATAACCGCATGCATCTGAAAAATTAAATTATTAATGTCATTGCCGCTCTTTGCTAGTACGCCATCTCATAAATGATTGATAACTATTTTGTTATAGTTCAACCAATGTATGTGTAGTGGCAGATTCGCAACCTGCCTGAATTTATGTTCTGCCAGTTGTAACAACTGGCAATTTAAAAACAGCCGCCATTTGTCAGTTGTAACAACTGACAGAACGTTGAATATAATTTATTGTTCGATGATACAGTATTTTATCCTGTGCCCTTCTGCTTTGCCGGGGATAAACTTCAGAAGTATTCAATTCCGCTGGAATCCCTTACCAGCAAAAACACCGGATTTCCGTTTGAGCTTCGTAGTGTAGTTATTCAAAATAGGCACACTATACTCGGCATATTCCCAAATTCTGGCATTGGAATGACAATATGCCTTATCATAAGAAGTCGTAACTGATTTTGTTAATAGGTATGTTTTTTGCGTTCGATTTTTCTTTTTCCGTTCCGGGATTGAACTTTCCGGATGCTGTATTGCCATTGCCCAATCAAAGGCAGAATGCTGCAATGGCTACAGATTCAACAACCGGAATCAGTAGAGTTCGGATCGTCATTTCGAATTCACCCAATCATACCCAAGTTATAATATCTCCGTTGTATGGAACTTACGAAATATAATCTTATCCGTAAATACGTAGAAATACTTAGTTGTGCAAATCGAGCAGGTAGCGTGGCCGTCCCGGCAACTTCCATCAGATTCCGCTTACCGACGGACAGCTTTGCCGCAAAGCTATCATCTCCAGCTATCAGGGATCGTTCGTGACTCTCACCCAATTGCAATTGTTCGGGCCGGACGCGCAACAAAAGCCGGAGGATTGCCAGATATTTTTAAATTCTGTGTCATGTCTCATAAGAAATAAGTTTATTAGTTCTCTGGCATCATTAAGCATATTAAACTTATTTCCGGGAAATAAACCTGCACCTGGCAAGTCTATACATTTTTGTAAGTATCAGAATCAAGTAAATGCCTTAAATGAATATTCCAGACAAAATCATCATCCTCGACTTTGGTTCACAATACACACAGTTAATAGCCCGCAAGGTGCGTGAATGCGGCGTTTATGCTGAGATTCACCCGTTTAATATCAGCAAACAGGCATTGCTAAGTTTCGGCCCCAAGGGTATCATCCTATCCGGTGGGCCGTCAAGCGTTTACGGCAAAGGCTCGCCCCATCCGTCATTCGACGTAACACGGCTGGACGTGCCGGTATTGGGAATCTGCTATGGCCTGCAATTGCTGGCATATCACCGCAATGGCGAAGTGGATAGTGCGGCCCACAGGGAGTATGGCAAGGCCGGCCTCGAGATCGAATTCCACGACGGGATATTCAAAGGCGTATCACAGAAAACGCAGGTGTGGATGAGCCATGGCGATGCATTGAAGGTGCCGCCGGACGGGTTTGAGGTTATTGCAAAAACGGGCAACTCGCCAATTGCCGCAATCAGGTCGGAGGATAGAAAAATATACGGTGTTCAGTTCCACCCGGAAGTGCACCACACACCGGAAGGCAGGATAATGCTGGAGAATTTCGTAAGGGACATCTGCGGCTGTGCCGGCAACTGGAATGCAGCTTCTTTTATTGAAACATCAATTGAAGCCATACGCAAAACAGTTGGCAAGGACGACATTATATGTGCCCTGAGCGGCGGCGTGGATTCTACCGTTGCAGCTGTGCTGCTCCACGAAGCTATCGGCGACCGCCTGCATTGCATCCATATCGATTCCGGAGTGATGCGCACAGGCGAGAGCAAGACGATTTACGATTTATTTAAAAAGCATTACCACATCCCAATAGAAGTAATCGAAGGGCAGGAAACTTTTCTGGGCCGGCTGGCTGGCGTAAGCGATCCTGAAAAGAAAAGAAAGATAATCGGCAAAGCATTTATTGACTTATTCGAAGAAGCAGCAATAAATATGAAGGGTATTAAATGGCTGGCCCAGGGTACCTTATACCCCGACGTGATCGAATCCGTATCGGTAAAAGGGCCGTCGGCTACTATTAAATCCCACCACAACGTGGGCGGGCTGCCGGAGAAGATGAACCTGAAAATATTGGAACCGTTCCGCGAATTATTTAAGGATGAAGTTCGGGCGGTTGGCCGCGAGCTTGGAGTGCCTGAATGGTTTGTGGATCGCCATCCTTTCCCCGGGCCGGGGCTGGCTATCCGTATCCTCGGCGATATATCCGAAGAGCGGCTCGACATCCTCCGTAAAGCCGACGACATCTACCTTGAGGAGATTCGCAAAGCCGGCCTATATAATGATATTTGGCAGGCTTTTGCCGTGCTGCTGCCTGTAAAATCCGTCGGCGTTATGGGCGATGAACGCACCTATGAATACACTTGCGCTTTGCGTGCCGTCACCAGTGTGGATGGCATGACTGCCGACTGGTTCCACATGCCGCACGAAGGGCTGGCCAAAATGTCTAACCGCATCATAAACGAAGTGCGCGGCATCAACCGCGTAGTCTATGACATATCTTCCAAACCTCCGGCTACTATAGAGTGGGAATAGTCTGCATCATAATCAGACACTCTTTAACAATATGATATATTACTGGTTATAGCATTATGAATATATTGCTAACATTCATTTCACGTTCATTTCTACACTTTTTTCTACACTTTTCATTTATTTTGTAAGCAATTGTCTTTAAATGGGTTATGGATCGTAAATTCCGGCATATACACTTTAATACTATTTTGACAACATTTTAAACTGAATAATTAAAATCATAATTAGATTACCGTTTGTGATGTGATTCTGAAATTCAGAGAAAGCTGTTGGGAATTTCTTACCAGATTATTTATTATTCCAATCTAATTTCTTCCCAATAATCATTATTTTAATAATAGTGTTGATACAACATTGAATATTATTTTTATATCACCACCATGCAAAACCTCAAAAAAGACTTTCTCATTTATACTGCATTTCTTGCCAGTAAGAATATTCCGTTCGCCCAAGATGTGATGTTCGACTAATTTGAGGGCGTACCAAATCTCACCCAAGATGATATGCAGTATATAGAACAGATTGCCACAGACCCGAAATTGTATATCGAGGTCAGTAAAATTTTCAGAGCTACTTAAATAATCTTGTATTTACAGAACCTGATCTTCATAAGAGAACCAACATTGTGAATTTTATTAACGAGATGAAAAGAATTGCAAATAGTGACGAATACAAGCATTACCAGATACAAAAGAATTAACACAATCATTATTTAGTGAGGAAGCTATCAAAAAATCATTATTAGTTATTTGTCTTGCCCTATTATTCAGCTCTTGTGAAAGCACTTCACAACCAAGTAATAATTCAAACAACACACCGAAAGATTCAATCGACTGTTCTTCTATAGAGAGTATTCATGTCGCCCTGGGTGTTCCACGAGATTCTGATTCAACGGATGATTATATAATTATTAGAGACCAGTATATTCTTTCTTATAACAATAGCAGGGGCGTTCCTAATTGGGTTTCATGGAATTCAAATTCAGATTGGTTCGGTGAAGTTGACCGTTTTTCCGGCAGCTTCAAAAGAGATACATTACTTCCAGAAAACTTCTATAGAGTGAAGCATTCTGACTATACAAATTCTGGTTATGATCGTGGTCACATGGTTCGTTCAGAAGAGCGGACGAAAACAGAAGAAGACAGCATCTCCACTTTCTTTTTAACAAATGTTATACCTCAACGACCTGATCTGAACAGGGGTGTTTGTACGATGTATCACATTTGCCGGCAGGAGTTTATTTTATCCAAGTGACCTCAAATAATTTTTCTGAAACTTATAAATTAATCAAGGAGTAGGAAAATGAAAACAACATCTATTGTCTTATTAATTTTATGTTCAGTAATTATTTTACATCCGCCTTTGAGCATTAATTTGATGCCCTGAGCCGGGCGTAAAAATACTTTGAGACTTTTCTTTGATTCATGTGTCTATCTTATTTATATTGTGTTTTATTGGGTGATTTTTTATTAATATTTCTTTGGAGGCTCTGTTATGTTTAAAAAAACAACATTGGGTGCTTTAATACTTGTTGCTATGGCTCTTCTGATGCCGGCCTACGCCTTCTCAATATCGGTCGATACGCTGTGGACAAAGCAGATTAAAGGCGTAAGCGTTGTTAAATATTCACCCGACGGGTTGAATGTAGCGATAGGTATTGCTTCCGGCCTTGTTAAAATGCTTGATGCTGCAACAGGAGATGAAATTGCTGAATTTGATCCTGATGGGAATGTACTTGATGTTGATTTTAGTCCTGATGGCAGTATTTTAGCAGTAGTAGGTGTACACCCCCATAACACACCCGGTCAAGTCTATTTATGGAATTGGCAGACAAATGAACTTGTTCATACTTTGACAGATACGCTTATCCCTGAGCCTTGGGTAAATCAAGATTTTCGTTCGGTTTCTTTTTCAGGTGATAGTAGATATATTGCTGCTATGTATATGGTAGTACCAAGAGATCCAGCACCTGATTACTTTAAAATATATGTCTGGGATGCTGCTACATATACTTTGCTTCAGGTACTTGATAATCAAAGTTCGGGATTTAAAAGTTATGGCAGTGGAGGAGGTTTGGAGTTTTCACCTGATAGTAGGCATTTAGGGGCTTTTGCACCATATCTTGATAAAGATCAAAATTATCACCCGGAAGTCTATTTGATCGACACAGAGAATTGGCAAAATTTAGGTTATTTGGAGCCAAAGCATAAT
>JAJRTW010000175.1 GCA_024278075.1 Bacteroidota bacterium
TTCAACAAAGAAAGAAAAAAAGTAGCAAAAAAAGAAAGAAATCCATTATTATCAATAATTTATCTTTTCTTCTCTTTTTTCTATTTGATTATTAACATTTTTATTAACAATTTGGGTTACCTACTATTATGAGGCAATAGGTCAAGAGCTTCGTATCTCTTCGGAATTATTCGAGTTAGTCCGATAGCACGGTGAAAATATTTGGCTTAATATTGAGTTATCATAAATATCTGTTAGCCATTGCCTGTCAGGTGTTTTAGATATTATTAAAAATAATACGGGATAAAGCAATGCAGGCTATATTCATTGGGAGCAGAGCTTGTATGAAAGAAAATTAATTTGCTTTCGCAATCGTTCCGTACTAAATTGGTTTTCTGTTTTAGATTAATTAGAAATTGATACATACTATATTCATACTATATTCAAAATGATAATTGGAGGCGATATGATAAAAGCATCACTCATTCTCGTATTTTTTACAATAGCCGTTGCATTAGTTTCGTGTGGGAAAAATCAGCCACAACAGGAGCCTGAAACAGATATGGAAGGGATTTCGGATATTCAAAAACGAATTAATTCTTATGCGCCAACTGTGATTGATGCGGATATATCGCACCTGTCCAAACGTCAGGTAGCCTTGCTGGAGAAACTCGTGGAAGCCGGTAAAATTGCCGACAAGATATTCTGGAGGCAGACATCGCCATCTTCGATTGCCGTTCGTGATTCGCTCGGGAAAATCGACTCGCCCGAAGCAAAGCAATATCTTGAATACCTGATGATTAACTACGGCCCCTACGACGGAATTTATGATAATGAAAGATTTGTGGGCAGCGGCCCGGAGAAGCGTCCGGCAGGCGGCGGTTTCTACCCAATCGATATGACCAGAGAAGAATTCCAGCAGGCCATTGCCAATGATTCTACTATGAAAGATGCCCTGGAAAGTCAATATACCGTGGTTGTCCGTGAAGGCGGAAAACTCGAAGCGATTCCCTACCATATTTACTACCCCGATGCAATTGCCCTTGCGGATTTGCTGGACGAGGCCGCAGAGCTTGCCGACAACCCATCTTTGAAGCATTATCTAAAATTAAGAGCCAAAGCCATACGCGAAGATGATTATTTAGAAAGCGATATGGCATGGATGGACCTCAAAGATAATGATATTGATATCGTAATCGGGCCGATAGAGAATTACGAGGACGGGCTTTATAATTACAAAACGGCCTATGAAGCCGTGGTTATGGTCAAGGACCTCGAAGCTACAGCCTTACTCGAAATGTTCGAGAATAATATCGATGAATTCGAGCATCGCTTGCCTTACGACCAAAAATTTATCCGCGAAAGTGCCGGCAAGGGGAATATACTTCAGGTAGTTAATGTGATTTATTTTGGCGGCGACTGCCAGAGAGGCGTTAAAACCATTGCCGCTTCGCTGCCAAACGACCCAAAGGTGCATAAGGCCAAAGGCGCCAAGAAATCGATGTTCAAGAATATGATGGAAGCCAAATTCCAGAAAATAGTTGTTCCGATTTCGAAAGTAATTCTCGATCCGTCATTGCACCAATTTGTCGACCGCAAATCATTTACAAGTTTCGTAACACTGCACGAAGTATCGCATACACTTGGCAGGGGCTATGTCTATGGCAATGATGAATTGACAGTGAGAAAGGCGCTCAAGGAAAAATATTCGGCCATTGAAGAGTGCAAAGCGGACATCGTCGGCATGTATAATATCAAGAATATGCTCGATATGAAACTGATTGATGATGATTATGTGAAAAGAACAATTGTGACTTTCGTTGCCGGACTCTACAGGTCGATACGTTTTGGAATTGAAGAAGCCCACGGCCGCTCGAACATGATCCAGCTTAACTATCTAAGGAAAAACGGCGCTATAGCCAAACAGGAAAATGGCACTTATATGATTAATGAGGATGCTTTTTTCGATGTGGTAGGCGGGCTTGCCGAGATGGTGCTGACAATCGAGGCCGAAGGTGATTACAAGGCCGCCGGCAAGCTGATTGAAGATTACGGCCAGATGGACGCCGTTACAGAAGCTGAAATCGAATCTCTGAAAGATGTGCCGAGGGATTTGAATACGACGTATAAATTTGCCGATAAGATGAGAAAGTAGTTATGCATCGTAAGTTCTCCCTTTGAAGGGAGATTAAGAGGGATGATAAATAGCAATGTGTTTATGCTCGTGGAACCAAGAATACCCAAATATAATTAGCTATTATCAATAAGAATAAATAATAATCAAACAATTAAGGTGGCCCCGATGGGAATTTTCAATACAACCCTTGCCAAGCAATCCGGATATGATTTGATTGACTGGAACAACCTCGGATTTGGCAACTACTTTTCCGACCATATATTCATCTCGCAGTATAGCAACGGCCGTTGGGACGACGGGCAAATCCAGCCCTACGAGCCGATGCCGATTGAACCGGGCAATTGCACCCTGCACTACGGCCAAACAATTTTCGAGGGCCTGAAAGCCTTTCGGGCAGCCGATGGCAGCGTTAATGTATTCAGGCCGGAGATGAATGCCCGCCGTTTGAACTATTCGGCAAAAAGGGTGTGCATCCCGGAGTATAATGAATTCGTGTTCCTCGATGCCCTGCAGGAGCTAATTAAGATTGACAATAAATTCATACCCCGGGAGCGCGGGCAGTCCCTATATATCCGGCCTTTAGTGTTTGGCTCGGGCAATTTCCTTGGCGTACATGCTTCGGATACTTATACATTAATTATAATGACATCGCCGGTTGCCTCCTATTATGCCGCAGGGCTTAACCCAGTGAAGATACTCGTAGCCAATGAATTCGTAAGGGCAGTTCGCGGCGGCCTCGGCACGGCAAAGACAGCGGCGAACTACGCAGCATCGCTATTGGCCGGCACAAAAGCAAAGGAAGCGGGGTATTCGCAGGTGCTTTGGCTCGATGGTGTTGAACGCAAATATATCGATGAAGTTGGGGCGATGAATATAATGTTTGTTATCGATGGCGAACTGGTAACGCCACCGCTGTCGCAGGGTTCGATACTGGCTGGCATCACCAGGGATTCTGTGCTGCAGCTGGCCGGCAGCCTCGGGATTAAGGCATCCGAGCGTTCGATTAGCATTGATGAAGTTTTTGCCACGCACGCCGAAGGCCGGCTCGAGGAAGTATTCGGCACGGGTACGGCGGCGGTCATTTCGCCCGTTGGCGTACTGCATTACAATGGCGAGACGATTACTATTAATAATAATGAAATTGGCCCGGTGGCACAGAAATATTATGATACGATTACGGGCATCCAATATGGCGAAATCAGCGATGGTAACGATTGGAATATGAAGATAAAATTGAATCAACCCGAAATACTCGAAACGAAATAATACTGGATTGCAATCGCAACCGTAAGGGCGAACGGCCGTTCGCCCTTACAATAGTACATCAGGACGGGAAGTCCTGATACCACAAAATATTGTAGGGGACGGTTCTCAGCCGACCCGTTGAAGTACAAATGTAATAGACAGGCTGCGAACTTGGTATTTAATATCAGTAGTGTCCGGTTAAAAATGAGAGACGTTCCTAATTTATACCTAATAATTATGATTTGTCATTGCTGAACTCGTTTCAGAATCCAGTCTTCACGTGCTATGTGGCTATATTAAGATGGATTCCGGACGGGGTCCGGAA